>CAYOYG010000001.1:0-24092 GCA_964408135.1 uncultured Eubacteriales bacterium
AATTTCGCATTCAAGAAAGTCTTTATTATATTGAAAAAGGCGCTTGCATGATCAACATTACTTCGAGTGATCCAGATGCTTTAAAAGGTATCGATCCGCTGAAAATTAAAACCGCGAATAAAGCCGCTCAATCGCATCCAAAAGCGGTGGAAATTATGACTTATACAATGGCCAACCATGGTCAATGGTTAGTTTGTGCATTCCCAAGTCTTGCTTGGGCTAAGAAAGTCTTTCCTAATGATGCCGATGAAGTAGCTTTAAATAAATTACTGGCCGCTATTTTAAAAGCATCCCGCGTTAGTGAAGATAGTGATCCAATTGAAAACTGGAATCTCCATAACAAAACCGTAAAAGCCAATACCGATAAGATGAATGCTTTCAACTTTAAATCCTTGCATTTTAAAAATAAACTTGGCAGTGATTTTGAAGTGGGATTAGTCCAAAATCATATTTGGGGTGGTGGTTATGACTTTACCGATAAAGGGGTAAAGTTTAATCCAAATATCCCTTCGGAAGAAGTCTTCACGATGCCACACAAATACCAAGTCAATGGTAAAGTAGTCGCCACACTTCCATTAAATTACAATGGCAACTTAATTGAAGATTTCTACTTTGTCTTCAAAGATGGTAAAGTGGTTGAATACGATGCGAAAAAAGGCAAAGACATCTTAAAAGTTCTTGTTGAAAATGATGAAGGCAGTTGCCGTCTTGGTGAAGTAGCCCTTGTGCCTTATGATTCACCAATCTCCAATAGCAAGATTCTATTCTACAACACTTTATTTGATGAAAATGCTTCTTGCCACTTAGCGTTAGGCCGTTCTTATCCTTCCAATATCAAGGATGGCGATAAACTAGACAAAGAAGCCATGGATAAAGTAGGATCCAACTTCTCCATGACCCACGTTGACTTCATGGTCGGTAGTAAAGACTTAGAAGTCATCGGTACGACACAAGACGGTAAAAAAGTTCACGTCTTCAAAAACGGGAACTGGGCAATCTAGTCAAGACAAAAGCAGTGATAATTATCGCTGCTTTTTACTAACTAGTTGTTCAAAAATATCACCCAAGAAGGAGTATACGTGTATGCCCAAAAATAAAGGGGTTTTACGTTTGTTTACGAGTTATTATAAACCCCATCGTAAACTATTAATTCTCGACTTAATGGCGGCGGCTTTGGTCGCGGTCATTGACTTACTATTTCCAACCTTTACGCGCCAAGTCTTAAATGTCTACATACCGAATCAAGACTTTCGTTCGGTGGTATATGCCTGTCTTTTATTATTATTCTTTTTTCTTTGTCGCATCGGCTTAAACTTTATCGTCAGTTATTGGGGCCATGTGATGGGAACAAGAATGGAACGCGATATGCGGAAAGACTTGTTTGAAAAACTAGAAACCTGTGATTATCAATTTTTTGATGAATACAAAACCGGGGTCTTGATGTCGTATTTAACCAATCACTTACGCGACTTAGCGGAAATGTCACATCATGCGCCTGAAGATATTTTTATCTCCGGATTGATGTTACTAGGTAGTTTTGCCATTCTATTGTCGATTAATGTTGAGTTGACCTTGATTGTCTTTGCTATCATTGTTCTCTTGCTTGTTTTCTCCATCTCACGGCGAAGAAAACTCTTAAAAAGTTTCCGTACTACCCGAGCGTATCATGGTGAATTAAACTCACAGATTGAAAGCTCCATCAGCGGGATTCGGCTTACGAAAGCTTATAACAATGAAGACTATGAAGTAGAAAAGTTTACCAATGTGAATAACGATTATGAACGTTCCTGGAAATCGGCGTATCTTCAAATGGGGATCTTTAGTTCGGGGAACCGCTTCTTAATTGAATTGAATAACTTAGCACTTTTATTGGTTGGTGGTTATTTCACCTTAAAAGGCATTATTAATTATGCCGACTTATTAACCTATTTCCTTTATATTAACTTTTTAACTCGCCCGATTGACCGTATTCTGAATATGATGGAAACCTTCCAACAAGGAATCTCGGGATTTGAAAAGTTTCATTCGATTATGAGCATTCAACCTTCGATTACTTCGCCAAGCAATGCTCGTATCTTGGAGCAACCAGAAGGGGAAATTGAATTTCAAAATGTCACCTTCCAATATGAAAGCGAAACGAAACAAGTCTTAAATCATTTTAATTTAAAAATCAAAAAAGGGACAACAGTTGCCTTAATTGGGGAAACTGGGGTTGGTAAAACCACAATATCGAAACTGATTCCGCGTTTCTATGATGTCCAAGAAGGTGCTGTTTTGGTGGATGGACACAATGTCAAAGAATACGACTTATATTCTTTACGTAAAGCCATCGGCCATGTTCAACAAGATGTTTTCATCTTCTTTGGTACGATTAAAGAAAACATACTCTATGGTCGTCCCGACGCTAGTGATGAAGATGTTATGTTAGCCGCGAAAAGAGCCAACATTCATGACTTTATCATGAGTTTACCGAATCGCTACGATTCCTTGGTCGGGGAAAAAGGGATTAAACTCAGTGGGGGACAAAAACAACGGGTGAGTATTGCTCGTCTCTTTTTAAAAAATCCGGCCATCTTAATTTTGGATGAAGCAACTTCCTCACTGGATAATATTACCGAAAAGTTAATTCAAGATGCTCTGCAAGAATTAGCCAAAGATAAAACAACGATTGTAATCGCCCACCGCTTATCGACAATTCAAGACGCTGATGAGATTGTTGTCTTAGGAAATGATGGGGTTCTTGAACGCGGAAAACATCGTGATTTGTTAAAAAGCAATGGTTATTATTCGCGATTATATAAGGCTCAAGATGTGTTATAAGTCGCTACATTTGTAGCGACTTTTTTTTATTTCTTTGCTATGATGTTGATAGAGGTGATGATATGGCTAAATTAGACAACAACCGGCCAGATACTTGGGCAAAACAGCTCACTATAAAATACGATATGAATCGATTACCCCAAAAGCAATGGCAAGTACTACGTCCCTTGACTTGGCTTTTAAGTAGTTTTGATTTTTTTAAACGCAAATTATCGATTGAAAGGATTAATCTAGAAAGTCTAAAGCAGCCATACTTAATCTTATCCAACCATATGGCTTTTTTAGATTTTAAAGTATTAACTAAAGCGATATTTCCTAAAAGGACGAATTATATTATTGCGATTGATGGTTTTATTAAACGGGAATGGTTATTAAGAGCCGTCGGTGGTATTTGTAAGCGGAAGTTTACCAACGATATTGTGTTAGTACGACAAATGCTTTATACGTTGCATACTTTAAAACAAAATGTTGCTCTGTATCCAGAGGCCCGCTATTCCTTATGTGGGACAACCAGTGTTTTACCCAATAGTTTAGCCAAAATGTGTCGTTTAGCGAAAGTACCAGTCGTAACTTTTATTATGCATGGTAACTATCTAGATCAACCAGTCTGGGGTGTTGATCATCGTCGCGGTAACAATGTCGCCGTCACTATGAAACAAATCCTCACCAAAGAAGAAGTGACGACTTTACCATTAGAAGAAATTGAAGCCCGCATTCAAGCGGCGTTTGTCTATGATGAATATACATGGCAAAAAGAAAACAATGTTTTAATTCATGATCCTAAAAATGCGGAAGGACTTCATCGAATTTTATACAAATGCCCGCATTGCTTACAAGAAGGAAAGATGAATTCAAAAGGGGTTGAACTCTTCTGTGAAGAATGTGGTCAGCGCTATACACTAAAACTAAATGGCGAATTAGAAGCGAATACTGGCTCTACCAAATTCAGCCACATTCCGACCTGGTTTGAGTGGCAACGCGCCTGTGTTCGTCAAGAAATTATCGCTGGCACCTACCACATTGAAGATGAGGTCAATATCTTTTCACTTCCCAATACCAAAGGTTTTATCCCACTTGGCGTTGGAAAACTGGTTCACAACCAAAATGGATTTATGATTACCTGGGAAGAAAACGGTGTTAAGAAACAACAACACAATCCGGTATCGGCGATGTATAGTGTTCACATTGAATACAATTATAATGGGCAAGGTGATGGTGTAGATATTACAACCCTAACCGACAATTATTATTGTTATCCACTTCATTTAAAAAATATAGTGACAAAGATTCACTTTGCAACCGAAGAGATGTTTAAATTAGGTGGCTACAAGTCGTAAGGTATATATTTTTCAATAAAATCTACTATAGAATGCGTTATAAATGCACACAAATCGGTGCATTTTTCTTGGTTTATGTTACAATATTATATTGCAAGGAGATGTTATTATGAGTAAGAAAACATTTTATATTACGACCCCGATTTATTATACATCGGGTAACCTCCACATTGGACACGCTTATACCACCGTCATTTGCGATGCGATCGCACGCTATAAAAAGATGAAGGGGTATGATGTATATTACTTAACTGGAACCGATGAACACGGTGAAAAAGTACAAAAGAAGGCGCAAGAAGCCAATAAAACACCACAACAATATGTGGATGATTTAGTTGTCGGAATTAACGACTTATGGAAGATTTTAAAAATCGATTATAATCAATTTATTCGGACAACCAATGGATTTCATAAAGAAAATGTCCAAAAAATCTTTACTCAACTCTTACAACAAGGGGATATCTATCTTGGCGAATACGAAGGCTGGTATTGCACACCATGTGAAGCCTTCTGGACCGAAAGCCAATTGACACCAGAACACAATTGTCCGGATTGTGGACGTCCGGTCAAGATCGCCAAAGAAGAAGCATACTTCTTTAGAATGTCAAAGTATGCCGATCGTCTAGTTCAATATTATAACGATCATCCTGATTTTATTGAACCAGAATCGCGCAAAAATGAAATGTTAAATAACTTTATTAAACCAGGACTTGAAGATCTATGTGTCTCACGGACTTCTTTTGACTGGGGGATTCCGGTTGTTGAAAATAATAAACATGTAGTCTATGTTTGGATCGATGCTTTATCCAACTACATCTCTGCTCTAGGTTATAATCAAAAAGATCATACTTTATTTGATCGCTACTGGCATAACGATGCAGACCATACGATTTTGCATGTCGTTGGTAAAGAAATTGTTCGCTTCCATGTTATCTATTGGCCAATTATGCTTTTAGCTTTAAATCTACCTTTACCAAGCAAAGTCTTTGCTCATGGGTGGATTATCATGAAGAGCGGTAAGATGTCCAAGTCGGTTGGTAATGTGGTGTATCCAAGTATGATTATTGATCGCTACGGATTGGATGCGTTACGTTATTTTGTTACTACTTGCATTCCATTTGGACAAGATGGTGTCTTTACACCAGAATTGTTTATTGATAATTTCAATAATGATTTAGTAAATAACTATGGTAACTTAGCCAATCGAACCTTGACGATGATTGAAAAATACTTCCAAGGAGTAATTCCGGATTATCATGGTCCTGTCGGGGCCTTTGATGAAAAGTTATACCAAGAAATTCAAAACACTGTTAGTGAATATGAAAAACAATTGGATCAATACTATGTTCACGCCGCCAATAAAGCCATCTTTGATTTACTCTCCAAAGGGAATAAGTATATTGAAGATACAAAACCGTGGGAAATTGCCAAAGATCCAACCCGGAAAGCTGAATTAGAATCCGTCATGGTTCATCTGGCTTTATTAATTAAAGTCGCTACGATCTTATTACAACCAACCTTAGTAGAAACACCAGTCAAGATTCTACAACAACTAGGGGTTGTTGATACAAGCTATGACCATCTATGTGATTTTAAATCGGTTGTAGGATGCAAAGTCAATAAGGGAGCTGTTTTGTTCCCAAGATTGGATGCCAAAATTGAAACGCTCTATATGAATGAATATATGATAAGAGGGAAATAATGAAAGATATTATAGTTGTCGGAGGAGGTCATGCTGGCGTTGAAGCCGTTTTAGCGGGAGCTAGAAAAGGTCTAAACGTTGTTTTAGTGACGCTCAATTTTAAAAGTGTCGCGATGATGCCTTGCAATCCATCCATTGGTGGACCCGCTAAAGGCGTCGTCACCCGAGAAATTGATGTATTAGGCGGCGAAATGGCCAAAGCGGCCGATGCCACCTATTTACAAATGAAAATGTTAAATACCGCCAAAGGACCAGGGGTTCAATGCTTGCGGGCTCAATCGGATAAAATCGAATATAAACAATACATGCAAGATAAAATTCAAAGTTTTCCCAATATTGAAGTCGTTGAAGAAATGGCGACGAAACTCATCGTGGAAAACAAAGAATGTCTTGGCGTGGTTTTAAGTGATGGACGTAAAATTTATGCTCGTAAAACCATATTAACCACCGGGACCTATCTTGAAGCTAAGATTCTAGTTGGTCATACCAGTAAAATTGCCGGACCAGATGGCGAAAAATCCGCACATGGACTATCGCAATCGCTCAAAGAAAATGGAATTCCAATTCTTCGACTAAAAACCGGAACTCCAGCTCGAATTGAACGCACTAGTGTTGATTTTTCCAAAATGGAACCACAACCAGGAACGGCAGGAGAACTTAGTTTTTCCTATGAAACAAAACAATTTATTCCCCTGGAACAACAACATCTTTGCTACTTAATCCATACTCAACCAACCACTCATAAAATAATTTTGGAAAATCTTAAAAAATCCGCGATGTATGGTGGGATGGTTGAAGGAATTGGTCCACGTTATTGTCCTTCCATTGAAGATAAATTGGTTCGCTTTGCTGATAAAGAAGCGCACCAATTATTTGTTGAACCGGAATCGGTCCATTTAAATACCGTCTATTTACAAGGTTTTTCAACGTCTATGCCAATAGAAATACAAGAATTGATGATTCATTCCTTACCGGGATTTGAAAACTGCAAGGTTTTGAAATACGCGTATGCGATTGAATACGATGCGATTGATCCAACCTATTTAAAACAATCACTCGAATTAAAAGCCATTGCAAACTTATATTGTGCTGGTCAAATTAATGGGACTTCCGGCTATGAAGAAGCCGCTGGTCAAGGGTTAATCGCAGGAATCAATGCTTCTTTAGCCATTGAAAATAAGGCACCCCTTATTTTAAAACGTAGTGAAGCTTATCTTGGGGTTATGATTGATGATTTAACCACCAAAGGAACTAAAGAACCTTATCGTCTATTAACTTCCCGGGCGGAATTTCGTTTATTACTGCGCCATGATAATGCCGATATTCGTTTATTACCCTACGGGTACCAAGTTGGTTTAATCTCGCAAGAACGCTATGATCGCTTCCAACAAAAATTGGAGGATATTCAACATCTACATACTTTGCTTGATTCCATTACTTTTTCGAATAAACATCCCCTTAATGAGTATCTAGAAACCAATGGATACGCTCGGATTCATAGTAGCAGTAGTGCAAGTAGTTTATTAAAACGGCCTGAAATCGATGTTGCCTTTTTAAAGCCATTTTTAAATCTAAATAAAAACTATGATCCATCCACGATTGAACAAGTGGAAATCAATATAAAATACGAAGGTTATATTAAAAAGCAATTAGAACAAGTGGCTTTAATGATTGAACTTGAAAGCATTGCCTTACCATTTGATATCGATTATACGAAAGTGCCAAATTTAGCAATCGAAGCTCGGCAAAAATTAAATAAGATTAAACCAACGAATATTGGACAAGCCTCCCGTATCTCGGGAGTTAATCCAAGTGATATTAGTATTTTAATTATGTATTTTAAATTAACAAAGGAGAATAAAGCATGAACCAAACCGCATTTATTTCTTTGCTAAAAACGCATAATATTGATTTAAGTTCGCAACAAGTAGAACAATTTAAACTCTATTTTGATTTATTGGTCCACGAAAATAATTTGTATAACCTAACCGCGATTACAAGTGAGGAGGGAGTCTATGAAAAGCATTTCTATGACTCAATTTCCCCACTTTTCCATATCTCTTTAACGGGAAAAAAAGTACTCGATGTAGGGGCAGGAGCTGGGTTTCCATCACTACCTTTAAAGATTGTAGAACCTTCTTTACACATAAGTGTTTTAGATGCCACCGCGAAGAAGATGCATTTTATTGAAAAATTGCGGAATATTTTAAAGCTTAATAATGTAAACACCATCATAGCCCGGGCGGAAGAATATAACCAACAACAATTTGATGTCGTTGTCGCCCGGAGTGTCGCTGCTTTAAATATCCTGCTTGAACTAGTCTCAAATCTCGTCAAAGTAGGGGGTATTTTTATTGCCTACAAAGGTTCCCACTATCAAGAAGAATTAGAGGCAAGCAAACAAGCCATCGCCACATTAGGGTTTGAATTAATCGATCAACAACGCTACACCCTACCAAGCGATCAATCGACCCGCTGCAATCTCTACTTTAAAAAAATTCGACCAAATGATAAGATATACCCAAGAAGCTATAGCAAAATTAAAAGTAAACCATTATAAGGATGTGACGATATGGGCAAGATTATTGCAATCGCGAACCAAAAAGGCGGCGTCGGAAAGACAACCACGGCCATAAATTTATCGGCTTGTTTGGCCTACCTTGGTAAGAAAGTATTACTCGTCGATATTGATCCACAAAGCAATACGACGCGTGGTTTAGGCTTTGATGCTTCCACCATCGATATTAGTATTTATGATGTTATGAGTAAAAATATCGACATCAAAACGATTATTCGGAAAACCGCTTTACCTAAAATGTTTTTAGTTCCTGGCTCGATTGATTTAGCGGGAGTGGATATTGAATTATTGAGTGTTCCGCAAAGAATGCGTATTTTAAAAAACCATCTTGAATCCATTAAAGATCATTACAATTATATAATCATCGATTGTCCACCATCTCTAGGCCTATTAAGCTTGAGCGCCTTAATTGCGGCCGATAGTGTTTTAGTCCCAATGCAATGTGAATATTATTCGATGGAAGGGATTGTTATGTTGCTCAACACGATACGTAAGATTCAAAAAGAAGAAAATCCCAATGTTCAAATCGAAGGTATATTATTAACGATGTGTGATTTCCGCACAAAATTTACTTTTGAAGTGCAGCAAGATGTGCGCCAAACCTTTAAAGACAAAGTCTATAAAGTAGGCATTCCGCGCAATATACGTCTCGCTGAAGCGGCATCACGCGGCAAGTCTATCATTGAATATAATATCAACTCTTCAGGAGCCAAAGCATATCTTGATGTCGCCAAAGAGGTGATTAAGTATGACAAAGCAAACTAAAGATGAAAAGAAGATAATGGGGAAGGGTTTGCAAGACATCTTAAAACAAGAAGGTACCTTGCAACAACAACTCGAATTTATTCAAAAAGATGCGAAACGGAATAAGATCTACGTCCCCATTCATCAACTGGTTACCAATCCTTTTCAAACACCGAAAATATACAACGCGAAGCAAATTAGCGAACTCGCTTTATCTATCGTCGACCACGGGATACTTCTCCCCATTTTAGTGCGTCAAAATCAAGGTCGCTATGAGATAATCTCGGGGGAAAAACGTTGGCGTGCTGCCATAGAAGCAAAACTCACCGAAGTACCTGTGATCATTGAAAACATCGATGATCACGTCATGAAAGAAATCTCATTAATTGAACAATTACAAAGCGATGATATTACGCCACTTGAAGAAGCAAAATCCTATCAAAATTTAATTGAGCAATATGGCTATAGTCATCAAAGCATCGCGAAACAAATCGGTAAATCAAGAACCTATGTGACCAATCTTCTACGTATTACCCGTCTACCAGAAGATGTGCTAGATTATGTCAATCATGGAAAAATATCCATTTCTCATGTCCGACCACTCGTTGGGAAAGATCCACAAGTCATTCGCGAATGTGTCCAAAAGATTGTGGACGAACATTTGAGTGTCCGAGCCTGCGAAAATTTATTAAAAATGAAAAAAAGCAATATCAATATACAAGTGACATCAAAACAAGTCATTATTGATTATCATAGCGAAGAAGAGTTAGCACGCATCTTACGCCAATTGCAAGTAGGAAAACAATATGGGAAAAAACATCGTTCCTAATTTGGTGTATCCTCTTAAAGATGAAGGATTGCAAAAAGGTTTACAAGTAGTCTCTTCACTATTGGAAGATATCTTTCAAGATTCAACCATCTTAAAGGGACCAATGTGTGTCGTTTTTAATGATCCTAGTTTTGGATTCCCGATGTTTGCGAGTGGTTATCCACTAGGTATTCGAACCAGTCTACATGATCCAAATAATGTTTGTTTACTTATCAGTCAATTAACTCATGAATTGGTACACTATATATTTTATAAGTGCAAGATAGACACCACCCAAACGGCGTATCGCTATGAAGAAATTATTGCCGAAGCGATCGCCCTGTATGCTTTAAAACAAGCACCCATGTATTGGACAACCGAGGATTTTTCACTTGATTCAAGTGAGAAGGAAATGTTTGAAGTTTGTCATCAACAAAGTGTGCATAATTACACGAAACAACAAATGCCAATAAAACCCCAAGTTTCAAAAGCTCGTTGGCGTTTACTAGAAAAGAATTATGCCACTATTCGGGAACGACATTATCAAGAAGTCTTGTATGTCTATGATCAACTCGATAAAAAAACAATTGATCCAAAACTTATTCTTAACTATACACCTTATTTATTAAAAAATGGCAGTATCGATTTCGAAAAATGGAGTCAAGAACAACCAAGTGATACATTAACAATCATTCGTAAAGTTCAACCAATTATAATCTAAAAAAGAAGCGTTTATATCGCTTCTTTTTTGGCTATTCTTTCACATCTTGAAGGATTTCATTGAGTGTCGGATGAGCATGTATAACGGCTTTAAATTGTGCTAAGGTCATTGTGTTATTCATCGCAACTACCATCTCACCAATTAATAAGGAAGCATCATGTCCGATGATATGAGCGCCTTTAATAACATCATTTATATCGGTGATGATCTTCACAAATCCATAGGTTTCATCATAAATATTTGCCATACAGTTGGCCGTATATAATGATTTATACACTTTATATTCACCAGGAAGAAACTCATTTTCTTTTTTTCCAACATAGGCAATTTCAGGAAGGGTAAAGATAACACTTGGGGTTAAATCTAAACGAATAATATTTTTACTTTGATTTAAATGATGGAGTAATACTTTGCCTTGAAAGACAGCACTATGTGCCAGGAGAGATTGACCATTGATATCACCAATAGCATATATGGAAGGAATTGATGTTTGATAATGTTCATCCACGATAATTCCACGAGTAGTATAAGCAATACCAAGCCGATCAAGTTCGCATTTATCGAGATTTGGTTCCCGACCAATCGCAACAAGTAGATAATCTGCTTGCAAAGATTGTTCCTTATTTTTTTCACAGAAGTACACCTTTATTGACTCATCACTGGCTTCCACTTTGCGAATCGTGACACCGGTTTTAACATTGATTCCTTTGCGTTTGAAAGCGACCGATAAACGCTTAGCTACTTCGCTATCAACAATCGGAAGGATGGAATCTTGCATTTCAAGCATGGTGACACTTACCCCTAATTCAGCATACAAAGAGGCAAATTCACTGCCGATAACACCACTACCAACAATCAACATACTTTTTGGTAATGCAGTTAAATTTAGGGCGTCTTTTGCGTGTAAAATGCGTGGATGAAATAGGGATATGTTTGGTAGGGAGCGACAATGTGAGCCTGTCGCTAAAATAATAATGTCACATTCAATGATTTCATCATTCACAAAAACGCGATGAGGAGCAACGATATGGGCTTCGCCTTTTATGACGCGAATATTGGCTTGATCCATCCGATATTTAATTCCTTCATGTAAACGGAAAATCACACCACTTTTTCGTAACAAAACCGCTTGATAGTCCAGGGTTGGTTCATTATGAATAACCCCAAATTTGCCAGCTTCTAAACTCGCTTTATATTGCTTCGCACTTTGCAGTAATGTTTTAGTAGGGATGCATCCTTCCCACAAGCAAACGCCGCCTAATTCATTTTTTTCAATGACGACGACGTCAAAACCAGCTTCTTTTGCTTGAAGAGCTGTTTCATAACCAGAGGGACCACCGCCAATGATGACAAGTTTATTCATAGCGATGCATGTCCTGGAATTTAATAATCGGTTTACGAGCGGCTAGCGCTTCATCGAGACGACGAACTGGTGTATTATATGGCGCATGATGAAGTAGATCTGGATTTTCTTTGGCTTCTTGGGCAATCTTTTTCATAACCGCGATAAATTCATCGAGTGTTTGTAATGATTCATTTTCGGTTGGTTCCACCATCAAGGCTTGGGTAATCAATAAAGGGAAATAAATCGTTGGGGCATGATAGCCTAAATCGAGTAGACGTTTAGCAACATCCAGTGTTGCTATGCCACTACTTTTATCTTTTAAACCATTGAAGACTACTTCGTGTTTGCAATGATTTGCGATCGGTAATTCATAGTCATTTTTTAACATCTCTTTAATATAATTCGCATTTAAAACGGCTAAGCGAGCGACGTTTTTAACGTTTTCTTTGCCGAGTGTTTTTAAATAAACAAAGGCTTTAATGACAACCGCCATATTACCATAGAAACTACTGATCTGAATGTTGTCTTTGTTGAAGGTAATATCATAACCATTTTTAGCTTTGATTATTCGTGGATTAGGTAAGAATGGTTGGAGTTTTTTATTAACACCGACCGGACCACTACCCGGACCACCGCCGCCATGTGAGGTTGAAAATGTCTTATGGAGATTGAGATGGACAACATCAAATCCCATGTCACCTGGACGAGCATAACCAAGTAGAGCATTTAAATTGGCACCATCATAGTAGAGTAAACCACCACAGTCATGGACCAACGTGGCAATGCTTAAGATATCTTTTTCGTAAATTCCTAATGTATTTGGATTCGTTAACATAATCCCTGCGACTTCATCACTTAAATTGGCTTTTAAAGAATCTAGGTTCACAGTACCATCAGGATTTGAATCTATTTCGATGACATCAAATCCACAAACAGCAGCGGAGGCTGGATTCGTACCATGGGCACTATTAGGAACCAATATTTTGGTTCTTTTTGTATCATGATGATGTTTATGATATTCACGAATAATCATGAGTCCAGTTAATTCACCATGGGCACCAGCGAACGGATTTAGGGAGAATTCTTCTAGTCCACACACTTCACTTAACATTTGCGCTGTTTCATAATAGATGGCCAATGTTCCTTGAGCAGAACTAGCATCACTTAATGGATGTAGAGTAGTAAATTCAGAAAGGTTTGCTAATTCTTCATTAATTTTTGGATTGTATTTCATCGTACACGAACCAAGAGGGTAAAATCCACTTTCAACCCCGAAGTTTAATTGGGATAAGTTGGTGTAGTGACGAACACAATCAAGCTCACTGACTTTTGGTAAAATTGTCGCATTACCGCGCAATAAAGATGAATCTAAATCCAGGGAAATCGGTAGAGTATTTTTTGGTAAACTATACCCTTTTCTACCTTCGATACTTAATTCAAAGATTAATTTATCATAAAATTTCATATTACTTAGCCTCCTTTACGCAAGAAAGCAGTTGATTCATTTCTGCCAATGTTCGCTTTTCGGTAACCGCAAACATCGCATGACCATTATCTAAAATCAGTGGTCCTTCAATGCCGTGTTTCTTTAGTTTTTGATTTAATGTTTTCAAATTGCAGTTGGCTTTTAAAACAAATTCTTTGAAAAATGGTCCGGAATATACTTTTTCAAATTGATTCGTTTTAATCAATTCTTCGTATAAGTAATGGGCATTCTTATAGGAGTTTAATTGAACTTCTTTGATACCTTCTTCACCCATCAAAGCCATATAGATGGTAGCAAACAAGGACATCAAGGATTGGTTTGAACAGATATTGGAATTGGCTTTTTCCCGACGAATATGTTGTTCACGAGCTTGTAAGGTTAAGACAAATCCACGTTTACCATCCACATCCACGGTCTTCCCAACAATACGACCTGGTAATTTGCGCAGTAAATTTTCTTTACAAGCTAAAAAGCCAAGATAAGGACCACCAAAATTTAATGGTAAGCCTAGACTTTGACATTCACCACAAGCAATATCGGCCCCATATTCTTGTGGGGTTTTTAAAACCGTTAATGTCGAAGGATCGACATTCATAATCAATAAACCTTTTCGTTGATGAACTAGATTACTAACCCCCACTAAAGGTTCAATATTTCCGTAGTAGTTGGGATTTTGAACGACGAAGGCACTAAATGGTTGTTCCGTCTTCTTTTGAAGATCTTCGAGAGAGACAACACCATCGTTTAAATCAACTATCTCAACAACGACATCCTTACATTGAGCATACGTTTTGATGACGTGGATGGTATTTGGATTTACGCCCGCACTTACTAATACCCGTTTGACTTTTTTATCCGCTACAGCCATCGCGATAGCTTCGGCGGTGGCGGTCGCCCCATCGTACATATTCGCATTAGCGCAATCAAGATTGGTTAATGATGTAATCATCGATTGGAATTCAAAAATATAACGCAATGTTCCTTGAGCAATTTCTGGTTGATAAGGGGTATAGGTCGTTAAGAATTCTTGCCGAGAGATTAAAGGGAAGATGATGCTTGGCGTATAATGATCATAGGCACCTGCGCCACGGAAGGTGGCGAGTGATTGATTTTGTTTGGCTATTTTTTGTAAAAGGGCACGAACTTCTATTTCACTTTTAGCACTTTCTAGATTTAAATCGCGGTTTAAAACTAACTTAGGATCAACATCCGCGAATAAATCATCAATCTTGGATACATGGATTTTGTCCAACATTTGTTTGATTTCATTCTCGGTATGAGGGAAATATTTAAACATACTCTCACCTACTTACAATGTTTGACGTATTCACTATAATCTAGTAATTTTTGAACTTCTTTCGGATTGCTCATTTGGACTTTAACAATCCAAGCTTCCGCGGCATTTTGATTTATTTTTTCAGGTTGATCGTTTAATTCTTCATTCACGGCAACGATAGTTCCTGATACCGGTAGAAATAGTTCACTCGCCGCTTTTACGCTTTCGATGGCACCGAATTCTTCAAATTGTTTAAAGCTACTATCGACTTCTGGTAAATCAACAAAGACAATTTCACCTAATTTTTTGGCAGCATAGGTTGAGATACCAACCCAAGCAAAGTTACCTTCGACTTTGACCCATTCATGCGATTCACTAAATTTGTAATTTTGTTCCATAGTTATGTTCCTCCGTTTATTTATTTTTCTTTTGATAGAATTTTTTGTTACGAACAATCGCCTGTAAGCGTTTGTTGCGCACTTCGACTTCAACAAGGGTTCCTATTTTACTAGCTTCGCTTTGAATCAAGGCTAGGCCTAAAGGTTTATTTAAAGAAGGTGATAGATAGCCGGTAGTAATATAACCCACTTCTTTACCTTGATAAAAGACCTTGTAAGGGTTTCGAATAATACCTTTATCGAGTAATTCAAGTCCGACCACTTTACGGGGTAAACCTTTTTGTTGTTGTTCAACAAGAGCATCACGACCAATAAATGGTTTATCGAGTTTCACAGCAAAGCTAAGACCCGCTTCTAATGGAGTGATGGTCGAATCAATTTCATGACCATAAAGTGGCATATTCGATTCGAATCGCAGGGTATCGCGACAACCTAGACCACATAAGGTTACATGATATTCATCGCGCAGTAGTTGCCATAAGCGTAGAATAACCGCATGACTGCCATAAATTTCAACACCATCTTCTCCTGTATATCCTGTCGCCGAGACAATAATGGTTTCATCCCACAGTGTTTCTTCGCTAAAGGTATAGAAGGATAAGGTGATTGGATGATTGATTATCTTGGCAAATACAGTCCGTGCGTTTGGTCCTTGCAAGGCAATTTGCGAATAAGAACCAGACACATTTTCAATCACGACATCATAGACGCCTTGATTGGCTTTTAGCCAAGCATAATCCTTGTCGGTATTGGAAGCATTGACCACCAATAAATATTTAAATGGACTATACTTATAAACGATTAAATCATCGACGACACCGCCAGTAGGATAGCAAAGTAATCCATAGGTACAACTTCCTTCACTAGCGTTAATAATGGTATTGGTAAAAATCGACTCTATGAACGCAGTTGCTTCCTTACCAATAACAACGATTTCTCCCATATGAGAAACATCAAACATACCCACATCATTGCGAACCGCATGGTGTTCTGCACTGATGCTTGTATATTGAATCGGCATTAAAAAAGAAGCGAAATCGACCATGGTCGCTCCACTTCGTATATGTTCTTCATATAAACTAGTTTTTTTAATTTCCATATTACCCCTCATTTACGTATTCATATTATACAATGGTTAATTGTTTAAAACAATTATGAAGCGGTAAAGGAAGCTCATCCTTCAAAGTAATTCTTTAATGCTTGAAGAATACTTGATAAATCAAAATCATAGATATAATTTTCTAGTTTCACTTTTAAAAGAGTTTCTTGAATGGATGTAAAAGTATAGGGCTGATTTACAAAGAAGGTTTCCGCCTCTTTCAGCGCCTGTTTTTCAAAGAAGTCGCCACTAATTTTACACGACTGAATCTGGTGATTGACCAAAGTAAAATTAAAATCAATGACCCCCGCTTTACTATAAGTAGCTAACTTCTTGCTATACGAAGTTTTGCGAAAGATATATGAATCTTCTTCGTATTTTTTTTGTCCTTCGCGGACAAGTGAATCCATCAAAGGTGTTAAAACCATTCGTTGTAAGGATAAATGTAAAATCAGTTCCTTGATAAATTCATCTTTTGTTTTGTGGTAAAAAGGGCGAATATTTACCACACGTGATTGAACGCTGCTGATTCCTTTACTCCCCAACTTTAAAACATTCGGAGTTAAATATTTACCCATCCTAGATAAATCGGTATCAAACAATAATGTCCCGTGTAAACAGGCACAATTGTGTAAACGATAAAAAGCATTTCCTGAAAATTTCTTGCCATCGATGAGTAAATCGTTGCGACCGGAAAATGTTGCTTTAATTCCCATTTTAGCAAAGGCTGTAATCATTTTGTCTAGATAGGTTTTAAAGACCATTTCTTTATCAAAGTTGGGAGTGATGAACGAAAACATTAAACAATTTTCATCGGCATAGACAGCACCGCCTCCAGAAGGGCGACGGTAAATGTTGACTTGATCGCTTTGAGCTTGGGCAATATTGAGTTCATCATAAATCAATTGATGACGGCCAACCACTAAAGATTTTTCAATATTCCACAAGAAAAAATATTCTTCATTTTGATTATTTTTTAATAAATATTCTTCGAGGGCAAAATAATACGAACAACGATTGATTTTTTGGGGTGTATCGACATAAAACATTGTGATGTCACTCCTTCTCTAGGATTTAAAAATAGCGCACAAAGCGCTATTTATCATTTATTTTTTAATCCACTTTGCTTTGGGGGCGTTTTTAGTTAATATCTTAATGAACTCTTCTTGTTTTATAGGAGACACATAGACGATGTGAGGACGTCCATTAGCCCTTTGCCCACAATATAATTTGATACGATTACGGGAGAGGGCAGCACCAAAGGCCAAACTATTTACAATTTCAATGTGTTCAATTTTGTTGTAGCGAATTTCATCTTTAAATGGTCCGGAACGAACGACCATAAATTTGTTTTGTAGTTCATAATGTGTATTAAGATAAATTAAAATAATGAAGACTGCGGCGGCAAGACCAATAAGCCCATTAAAAGCACCAAGGAGAATATCCACTTCGCCTTGGACAATTGAAATAGTGGCATAGATAACTAAAAAGAAAGCTAAGAGAATAATCGCCAGATAAATAATCGAAATAATTTTGTCGCGTCTAACCTTGAAAACCATGTTGTTTCTCCTTATAAATCATTGAGGATTTTTTCGCCTTTTTCTGTAATCTTTAATGTCCTTTTTAAGATACCGCATTGTGCAATATAACCGGCTTGTAGAAGCTTCGCCACTATTCTTGAAATTTGGAAGGAAGTGAAGGTGAAGCGTTCAGCGATATTATAATGATACCCGTTTTCATTTTTAATTGCACTCAATAGTTTCACTTCTTCGAGCGAAATATTCTTTTCGATAATTGAGATTTCACTGACATCGATTGGGCTGAGATATATATGGGCACTTTTGGTCAATTCAAAGCGATAGTAATTTGCGCCCCATCGACCTAATCTTTTAATAAGATGTTTCCTCTCCAAGGATTCAACCAAATGATGGGCCATAGAGGCTTCCATTTCAAAACAATCACTGAAATCGCTGAGGTTTTGAAATCCTTTGCGAATTAGATCAAGGATTTTAATTTCATCTTCATTTGGTGGGGTTTTGTCTTCCAGAGCAGTCGGCGATGGTTTCTTACCGACTACCGCTAAAAGGATATACAATAGTGCAGAAGCGATGGCACCAATTAGGGGTGGATATAACTTGTAGTCACCATTGAATGAAAAACCAAGGAATGGGAAATAATCATTCAGAATCACAACAAAGGTAATGATTAACGATAATGGTAAACCGATGGTGGCAACGGCCTTATTAGAAGAATTAGTGAATAATCCAATGAAGAGTAGGACTCCTAATGGCACAAAGAAGGCTAGGGAAAGTTCAATCAAGTAGGTTGTAATTGGAAACAAGGATAAAACAAAGGTACCAAGGGCTAACACGATAAAGGTAAGTTGAGAAGATAACATCATCCGTTTATCGCTGTTTTTATGGGGGGTAAATTGATTATATATATCGCGAGTAATCATCGTATTCGCGGCGTGTTTGGCGTGGGCATATGTTGTAAAAGCGGCACAGACAATCACTAAAAGTGAGATGCCGATTAAGACGTTTGGTAAAGTAGCGATGATTTGACTTAGTCCATTGCGGGCGGTGGACAAGGAAGCAAACAATTGTGGATTTAAATGCCGTCCAGCGTAAAGCGAAAGCAGGATAATCATTCCATTGGTGATGACAAATAAAACAATTCCGGCGTAAATAAAAGACTTACGTGCAAAATGCTCATCCCGTGAAGAAGCGGCATGGGTCCAATAAGCCCCATTCCCCCAAGTGGATAAAGCGCCAAGAATGATAAAGGTGGTAATCACACCTGGATTGCCTAAGTTACTGGCCAGTGGTTGGGTCGTGTTGACAACCCCGTGAATAAAGAAATCTTGCCAGCCATAGACGCCACTATAAGTTGCACCAACCGCAATCACAATGACGGGCAGGATAACAAAGATAAAACTCATTTGAATAAAGGTGCTGAGCGATAAAGCCCAAAATCCACCAAGGTAACTGACGACTAAAGCACCAAAGATAATCAAACTGATAAGAATCGTTCTTGGCCATCCAATGGCTAAGGTAATTTGGGTGGCCATAATGGAGATATTGGCTCCCATGAGACATAACAAACCAAGAATGGAGGCAATGGCACTGATTACACGGGCGGCTTTTCCAAAGCGGATTTCAATCCATTCGGGTAGAGTTTGTGCCCCATTACGTTGAATAAATCGAGCAAATAGAACTCCATATAATAAGACACCGACCAGGGAATAGGCACTATTTAATAACAAAGCTGACCCTAAACCATACCAAGTGGTCCACCCGCTGATCATGACAATACTGATGACTGAGAAACTTAAGGCACTGATACCAAAAACACTGGCCGGTAAACTCGATTCCTTGCCACAAAGCAAATACTCATTGACATCCTTTGACCATCGTCTTGTGATGTAACCACACAAGACCATGATGGCAATGAATATCCCAAGTAATATACCGAATGTTAGACTAATTCGTGAAAAACCATACGCCATTTGTGTCATCATATTATTTCTCCTTTTGTTGCTCTATATCGTTTCGGGAGTCTCTTTCTTTTTCTTATAATAATACATTTGATTCATGCGATGAATCAAAGCCATTTCTTCTTGACTTAATCCTTTTTTGGCGACCGCGAGGGCTTTACCGCGACGGTAGAAGTAATAATACGCCAAATCACTTTCGACACATTCTTTTATTTGTTCCCAAGTGAAGAAGAAACTGTTTTTATTTAGTCCTTGAGTAACCCCTTTTTCATTGATGGTGTATAAGAACTCATAATCACCGATTTTTTGGGTTAAATAGGCCGCTTTTGCCCCTTTAATCACATTGATTCTTGTTAAATAGTAAATAAACACCATACATAACAACCCCGTGCCAATCCCGACGGAGATACCAACAAGTAGACTCGAAGAGCCCCCAAGAAAGATGTAGGTTAAAGCGACGGCTAGAGAAATCACAATCCACATAATTAGATTTCTTTTGCGATAAACAAGGATATTATATTCGATAAATGTTTCTTCATCGACTCTTGTTTTTTTAATTAGTTGCATGATATTCTCCTCCATCGAACAGGAATAAATCCCAAGATAATGGGATAGGTCCTTATCACTAACGTAGAAAATTATAGCATGAATAATAGCCTTAAACTAGATAGAAATATGATTTTTAAAGGTGATTCTATGGGTCAGAATCTGTCATTGATAATATTATAAGGAATTGTGGCATACAAAAGCAAATAATGATAAGATTAAGATGGTAAAAATGAGGTGATACGCCTATGTATCGTGAAGAGGACTTTAATTTAGATGAACAAGAAGCAACCATATTTAAAGAAAACTATCAACGTCAAGCTAAAATGGCCAAGAAGATATTCTTGTTTGTTTTTACGATATTCGGTCTTATTTTTTTAACAATTGGTCTTGTCCTTTTATGGATAAAAGTCCAAGAAGGAGATTTTCTTGTTGGTATACCATTCACCATTATCGGTGGTGTCTTTACCGTCTTGGGTTTAGTCCTTGGACTTGCTCTACCTAGTGGTGAGAACTTCGACTATGCGAAGTTTAAAGCAAAGATGAATCGGCATGGTGGTTTCTATATAGCAGGAAATACCACATATCTTAGTACGATTGTCATGGTTCAAAAAGAACAAATTAAAAACCTAACCCAACGAGTTAAGTATCTAGAAGAAGATGTTCGTCGTTTAAAATATGAAAGAAAATAGGAGGCATATATATGGTTCATCATAATAAAAAGAGAAATGGGATTATTCTAACACTGACACTTATCGCTTCACTAGCAAGTTGTGGGAAAGCCGATCCAGACAATTTCGAATACGGGATTATCCTCCCAAATAACTTCCAAGTGGAATATACCTACCATAATGGCTATATTGACACAGGGAAATATATTCGGGTTGGGAATGCAGCTTATGTGAAACATCAAAGAGACACCGGAGGTAGTGCCGAGTTTTATGTGATTGAACAAACCGATGTTGGTTATAATGATGGGCAAAACAATATCCAAGATTATATCACCTTCCGTTTGATTGGCACCCAATGGGTTCGTGCCAGCAATTGGAGTGATAACCTTAATTATTTCACTATGTTAGGTAGTAGTTCTTGGTCCCCTTATCAAAGCGGAACCGTCTATGGACCATTCCACTATTTAACCGAAGGGGTAGCGATGCTAAATAACAAAGCCGTCACCTATACAAAACAAAATGATGAAACCCTTTCGATTGATGGAGGATTATTTTCTTGTTTAGTTTATACATTAACTGAAAATTACACTTATCAAAATCAACCAAAGGTGGCGACCACCAAACTATGGATTGATAAAGAAACTTTTATGCTCTTTAAAAAATCGTATACTACCGATGCTCAAGAGGATATCAATGGAGCATCTGCTGTTGAATTTGAAATGACAAAATATGCGTATGGTTCTGCCATTAGTTTTCCAAATGGTGTTCCACAAAGCACCAATGGTTAGGAGATATTGATTATGTATCAGCATTTATTTACTCCCGGGAAAATCGGGAACATGTCTTTAAAAAATCGTTCAATTATGACCGCTGCAGGATTAGAGATGAACGGTTTACAGGGAGAAACGACACCCCAACTGCTTGCTTTTTATGAAGCAAGAGCAAAAGGGGGAGTCGCGGCGATTATTAGTGGTGTCTGTCGTGTCAGTAAAGATGAAACGGGAGCCTCCGCCGGCCAACGACAAATGCGCATGGATAGCGATGATCAAATCCAACAACATAAACAAGTCGCTGATTTATTGCACTCTTATAATTGCAAATATATTGTCCAATTACAACATCCAGGCAATGCCACCAATCCACGATCCACCAACGGGAAAACACCCGTTTCCTCGAGTACAACACCTTCTTTAATCTATCCTCAGCCAATTCGGGCATTAACTATTGATGAAATTAAAACCATTGTTGGAGAATTTGGTGATGCTGCTCTTCGTTGTAAAAAAGCAGGAGTCGATGGGGTAGAACTCCATGCGGCTCACTATTATTTATTCCATCAATTCTTATCCCCGACCTTTAATAAACGCACCGATGAATATGGTGGCTCGTTAGAAAATAGAATACGTTTCTTACTTGAAACCATTCAAGATGTTCGCCAAAAATGTGGAAAAGATTATCCACTTTTAGTGCGGGTATCCGTCGAAGAATATCTAGGGAGTGAAGGCCTTCAATTGCTTGAAGGCTATAAGATATGTCAAATCCTCGATCAAACCTCGATTGATGCACTTGATATTTCCGTGAGTGGTAGTGCAAGTCCTCTTTCCCACAGTATTGAACCAATCTCCTATCCACAAGGGTGGAGAAAGTATATTTTCTCGGCGGTTAAATCTTTAGTTAAAAAACCAATTATTGGAACATCTGTCTTGCGCGATCCTGCTTATTGTGAACAAATGCTAAGTCAAAATAGACTCGATTTTATTGGTTCATTTCGCAATCATCTTGCCGATCCACAATGGACAAATAAAGCCCAAAACAACCAAGATAAAACGATCAATCGTTGTATCTCGTGTGTGCGATGTATTGAAGATTTGCGCTACGGTAAATACGTCAGTTGTTCCATCAATGCCGAAGCAGGAAACGAACCTAAAAGCCCACTTCCACACGATGGGAATCAACGTAAAGTCGTAGTGGTTGGCGGTGGAGTTGCCGGCATGGAAGCAGCCATTGTCCTTGCTCAACGCGACTTCAAAGTAGTCTTATTTGAAAAAGAAGCGAACCTAGGGGGCCAAGTATTCTTGTCGACCAGTATTCCGCATAAAGACAAGATGAATTGGTATCTGGATTATCAAAAACAACGTCTAGAAGAAGCCAAGGTTGTCGTTCATTTAAATACCGAAGCAACCCTGGATTTAATTTATAAAGAAAAGCCATATGCGGTGATTGATGCCACAGGAGCAACTCCTTTTATCCCATCCATCTTTAAAAAAGAAGGGTTTGTCAGTGATCCAGCGGCCATCTTATCGCATAAGGTTGTTTTACAAGATAAAAACATTGTCATTGTTGGGTCAGGATTAACGGGACTTGAAACCGCCTTGATGTTACTCCAAAATAACAATCGCATCACCTTTGTTGAAATGGAAGATAAGATTGCTAAGTCTGCGTACTGGGTTACCGTCAATGATGTTAAAAAATATCTCGACACCTTTGATGTCGTCTATCTTACCAATACCAAATTAAACACCATTGAAGATGGCTATGTCACGCTAAAAGATGTTCGACATCAAGATCAAGTGTTTACCCTTCCTGCTGATCACGTCATTTTATCGCTCGGCTTTAAAGCACAAAGTCCACTCAAACCAGAACTAAAAAATCATTTTGAACGAGTTTATGTGATTGGCGATAGTGAAAAATCAGGGCGGATTAAAGAAGCGGTCCATGCTGGTTATCAATTAGGGGCAACCCTTCAATAAAAGACAAAAGCGAAGAGAAATCTTCGCTTTTTTTATTCTGGATTATTGGAATGATTATTGCCTTCATCGAGATTCGCTAAGTGTTTGCGCACTAAGACTTCATCGGTGGCGGCTTTATCGATAATCGATTTTATTAAGATATCTAATTCGGAATTTTCTTCATAGTTTGCTTCGGCAAAGTATTCAATTCGATCTTCTTTAATCAGTTGATATACTTTATCTTTTTCTTGATTGTCTGGATCAAAGACGGCAATGGAATAACCACCATTGGCTTTGACTAGACGCATACATGGTATATCGGTAATGCTATCACCGATA
>CAYOYG010000002.1:0-19190 GCA_964408135.1 uncultured Eubacteriales bacterium
CTGTATAGAACCAAGATTCGTGCATAAAGGCTTTTTTATAAGCTGGATTTTTGATGTATTCATAATCCAAGACATTTAAACAAGTACTAACACGAACGTTGGTAACACGATTCGCAATTTTATGAAGATTTTGTTGAAATAAACGCGCTTCACTTTGTGCAACACCAATGACAATATAATCATCGGATTTGACCAGAGCTAACGCTTGATCAACACTAATTATTTTATTTTTGAAATCAATACTCATGTTGTTCACCTATTTAACCTTTCCCCAACGAATAAGTCCCGCCGCCCAGGTATAACCTGCACCAGCGCCGACTAATGAAACTAAGGTACCATCCTTGATTTTCCCGGCTTTTAGGCCAAGAGTCATCGAAAGAATTTGGTCGACTTGACCAAGATGGCCATAGTCTTCGAGATAGGTTGAATTTTCTTCTTTTAATCCATATTGTTCGAGCATGAATTCATGCATGGAGCGTTTAAAGTGGGTAACCGCAAGATAACCGACATCGCTGCGTTTTAATCCGCCCGAACGTTCCAAGGACAAATCAATACACTTGAACCAGTTTGGCATTGAAACTTTATTGAGCCGTTCTTTCATAAAATCACCATCAATGATATCGTAATACATCCAAGTATCCGCATTTTCTTTGGTAATTGGATCGGCGATTCCACCTTTTGGTACTAGCATAGTATGAAAGAGGGTTCCATCGCAAATGATATGCGACGACAAAACTTCATTTTGACCATAGTTGCGTTGAATTAACATCGCACCAGCACCCGAACCAATGTTGTACAACATCGAGATGCGTGGATTGGATAAATCCATAAAATCGTTATTGCGATAGCCACCGGCTAATAAGATTGTGTTGATGTTTGGATCCGCTACAATCATATCTTTGGCCATCTTTAAAGCGGTAACAAAGGTACAGCAACGGTTGGAAACGTCGATACCCCAGGCATTCCATGCGCCAATTTCGCGTTGGACATAGACAGCCGATGTGGTTAAAGGATATTCCTTCCATTCTTCCCCAAACCATAGAATAACATCGATTTTCATCGGATCAAATTTCGTGTTATTTAAACAATCTTTGGCCGCTTGAGCGCCCATCCATTGGGTTCCTTCAAATTGACGAGCGACTGGTTTCTTTTTAAAACCGAGTTTATCTTCAATCGCTTGGGCGGTCCAACGACCACCGGTTAGTTTAGAACAATATTCTGAAGTCCAGTAATGATCGGGAATGTAAAGGCCCATGCCTACTACTCCCACATGTTCTCTTTTCATTTTTTCTTTCTCCTTTTGTTGTTAAAAAATAGAAAAGGAAATCAGTAGAAACCAATTTCCTTTCGATGTGATTATTATATACTTAGTCCACCAGATACTTCTAAGACTTGTCCCGTAATATAACTAGATTCATCCGAAGCTAAGAATAATGCAAGGTTTGCAACATCTTTTGCTTCGCCTAAACGTTTAAATAAAACTTTGGCTTTCATGCCATCAATAATATTGGTAGGCATAGTTTGTAGAATTGGCGTATTAATAAATCCTGGCGCAATCGCATTGGCGCGAATATTCGCTCCGCGACGTGATAATTCTTTTGTCCAGCTTTTTGACATAGCGATAACTCCCGCTTTGGTTGCGGCGTAGTTTGCTTGGCCCACATTACCATACAAACCAACGACGGAACTAAGCGTAATAATCGAGGCAGTAGCTTGTTCCATTAAGTAATTTGCTGCTGCTTGAACCATGTAAAATGGACCCTTAAGATTAACATCAATAACGGCATTCCATTGTTCTTCGGTCATTTTTGAGACTAAGGCGTCCCGTGTAATTCCAGCGTTATTGACAATAACGTCAATGCGGCCATGCTTTTGTTTTACTTCATCGACAAGCGCACGGGTGGCTAGACTATCTGTTGTATTTAAGATACGTGAGACAACATTTGGTTGACTAAATTCCGATTTTTGCAAATCAAGACTATAGACGACTTCAGCGCCTTCGGCGGCAAACAAATCGACGATCGCCCGTCCGATTCCTTGTGATCCGCCCGTAACAAGACAAACTTTACCATTTAACCTATTCATGATAATCCTCCTCTTAGGTGTGTTATGTTGCAGAAATATTTCAATGTGATTATGTGGGTAAAAATATAACTTGAATATATCTTCAAGTCCATCATAAAACAACTTGAATACTTTGTCAAGTATATTTGTGCAAAAATAAACAAGCCCCTAAAGGGCTTGCGGTTTTTAAACTATTTAAAGAGGGCGTAAGACATAATTTTCATCATGTCGTCAATCTCTTGTTCGGTAATTTCTTTGGCCTTATCAAACAAGGCACGTTTCGAACTCCAATAGGAGAGGAATCCCATAATGAAGTAGGCGGCAACTTCAAGATTGACATCTTTCAGTTCCCCTTTTTCTTGGGCTTTCTTCATACGCGCTACGTAACGCGAGGAGAATGTATCATAATACTTTTGATAAAATTCAGGGTCAGCATACAGTGATTCCGTCAAAATTGTAAATAAAGATGGGTTGCGTACGGCGTAACGCATGTAGGCAGCAGCCCCGGCTTTTTCAATATCGTAGCGTTTTTCTAATCCTTGAATCGCGATAGCGGATTCTTTCCGAATATTGTGGGAGATGCTATCGAGGATATAACGAAAGATCCCTTGTTTGTTACGAAAATATACATAAAAACTGCCGACAGCGACTCCAGCTTCTTTAGTAATATCTTGGATTCTTGTTCCAGCATAACCTTTTTTCGCGAAAACAACTTCCGCTGCTTTCCGTAATTTTTCTAAAGTGGCTTTTCCTCTTTCACTTTTTGGTTCTACAACAATATACATCGTATCCCTCATCTCTTCAATCATTCTACTTGATACAATCTTCAATAGTCAACATGAATATGTAAGTTCAAGTTGTTTTTCTCAACAAATGATGCATTCTAAAATTGCATTTAGAGGTGGAAAAGTTTATAATTAATATACATTACTTTCATACCATACAAGGAGGAAAACTATGAGTAAGAAAAGACTAGCAATTGTTGGTACTGGATCACTTGGTACAATCATCGGGGCTTATTTAAATGAAGCCGGATATGAATGTGACCTATTCGATACGAACGTTGCCCACGTTAAGGCATTGAATGAAAAAGGTGCTACTGTCGTTGGCTATGCGAATAAGAATGTTAAAGTCAAAGCATTTACACCAGATCAAATGCAAGGTGAATACGATTATTTCTTCTATATTGCAAAGCAAACTGCCAATCCATTCGCGCTTCCACAAATGGCAAAACATTTAAAGAAAGATGGCTGTGTTGTCACCCTTCAAAATGGTTTACCAGAACAAGCCGTTATGGATGTTGTTGGTAAAGATCGCGTTGTTGGTTGCCCAGTTGGTTGGGGAGCTACTTGGAAAGAACCAGGCGTTGCTCAATTAACCACTCAAATTGAAAGAGCTGTCTTTGACATTGGCGAACCAAATGGTAAGGTTACTCCAAGAGTTGAAGAATTAAAGAAAATGCTTGAATCTATGTGCCATACCCAAATCGTTACCAACCTACAAGGTATTCGTTGGACAAAAGTTCTACTCAACGTCACAATATCCGGTATTAATGCGGTAACTGGTGGAACTTTTGGTCAAGATATCGCTGATCCAAAAGCCATGGATATCGTTGCTAGAATCGCTAAAGAATGTGTCCAAGTTGGACAAGCTAGCGGCGTAAAATTTGAACCATTCGGTGGTAAGATTTATATTGCAGAAGCATCCCTATGGGAAACCGAAGCTGAAAAACAAAAAGTCATCGCCACTTACGATGCTGCCTTTGGTGGTAAAGCTAACCCACAAAAAGCCAGTATGCTTCAAGACCTAGAAAAAGGCTTAATGACTGAAATTGATGCCATCAACGGTGTTGTTGTTGCCGCTGGTAAAAAAGTTGGTATCCCAACTCCTGCTAACCAATTCGTCGTTGATGTCGTTCATGGTCACCAAGAAAAGAAAACAAAACCTGGTTTTGAATTCCTTGATCTCTTCTACAAAAAATACGCAAAATAGTCAATTCCAAAAAGGCAGGTAAATTACCTGCTTTTTCTTTTGGGTTGTTTTTGTTTGCTTTTGTGTGGTAAAAATGCGATAATAAATCGTGGTTCAGGTAATCGCTGCTTTGTGAAAAGTAGAGGAAAGTCCATGCTCGCACTAGCTGCGATGCTAGTAGTGTTTGTGCTAGATGAAAAAATAAGTCTAGGTAGATGGGAGCATCTAACGGCGGACGGACACCTAAGTCCTGCAAGGGATATGGTGAAAGTCATGAAAGTGCCACAGTGACGAAGTCCATGAGAAATTATGGATTGCAACGCGGTAAACCCCACAAGCGAGAAACCTAAATATTGGTAAGGGAACTCAAGGCAAAGAATTGAATTTGCCAAGGGATGCGCAAGCATAGATAAATGATTACCCTCGACAAAACATGGCTTACGAACCACAACTCACTTTAAACTGACATTAGGAGGACTTTAACAATGAAATGGTTTTTAAAAATGAATACACCCAACAAATTGACCATCATTCGAATCTTTGGTCTTGTGGTAATTGTAATTATCTTTTTTCTACCTTTAAATCAGGTAGTATTTTCATTAAAAGATATCCATTTTGATTGGCAAAGAATCCTCATTATTGTTCTTTATATCTTCAGTGCCATCACCGATACATTGGATGGGAAAATTGCGCGCAAACGCAACATTGTCACTACCTTTGGTAAGTTCCTTGATCCGATCGCCGATAAGATATTAGTCAATGTGTTATTTATCTTGCTGGCGTATAAAGGTGAAGTTCATATTCTTGTGCCGATCCTCTTTATTGCCCGCGATACCTTAGTTGATGCAGTGCGTTTAATTATGATTGAAAAGAATGTAGTCATTGCCGCAAGTCCACTCGGAAAAGCCAAGACAGCGACCCAAATGATTGCTTTATTACTCGTCTTATTTCAAAACGTTCCATTTGCCTTTATCTCTGTTCCTTTCGCGGATATTATGACCTATATTGCGGTTATTATCTCGATTGTTTCTGGTTACGATTATTTGTTTAAAAATCGGAAAACGCTATTTGAAGGAGCAGATTATAATGGCAAATAATCTCGTTACTTTGTTAAAAAAACACGCGCTTACTATTGCAGTTGCCGAAAGTTATACTGGCGGTGCGTTTAGCGCCTATATCACTAGTTTTCCTGGTGCAAGTAAGGTTTTTAAAGGAAGTATTGTTGCTTATAGCCGCGAGATGAAAGAACAATTATTACACATTGATAAAAACCTGATTGATCAATTTGGTATGGTGTCAAAAGAATGTGGTTTAGCAATGGCCCACCAATGCAAAGCTTTATTCAATGTTGATATCGCGTTAAGTTTTACGGGCAATGCTGGTCCATCTAGTAGTGAAAATAAACCAGTAGGTGAAGTCTATATTACCCTGCTTTCTAAAGACATCGTTCGTCAAGTTTGTCTACATTTACAAGGCAGTCGAAAACAAATTCAAAAACAAAGTATTACCTATGCGGTAGCCGAAATATTTGGTATAATAGATAAGGTAGATTAATCAAAAGATTGTATCTTAAATAGTGGAGGTAAAGACTATGGCAGAAAAAAATCTAAAAGCAAATGAAGAGGCTTTAAAAGAGGCTTTAAAAAATATTCGTAAACAATTTGGTGAAGGCTCTGTTATGCGCCTTGGTGAAAAACCAGAAGTCAGTGTGGATGTAGTTTCCTCAGGTTCCTTAACCCTAGACTATGCACTTGGTATTGGCGGTTATCCAAAAGGAAGAATTATTGAAATCTATGGACCAGAATCGAGTGGTAAAACCACCGTGGCTCTCCATGCGATTGCCGAAGTGCAAAAAGCAGGAGGTAAGGCGGCTTTTATCGACGCTGAACACGCCATTGATCCTGCTTATGCCAAACGTTTAGGCATCAATATTAATGATCTTATTCTTTCGCAACCCGATTCAGGAGAACAAGCAATGGAAATTGCTGATCTTTTAGTAAAAAGTGGTACGATTGATTTAATCGTTGTTGACTCGGTCGCTGCTTTAGTTCCTCAAGCAGAACTAGATGGTGAAATGATTGATTCTCAAATGGGTCTACAAGCCCGTTTAATGTCCAAAGCTTTACGTAAACTAGCGGGCAATATGTCGAAATCTAGTTGCACGATTATCTTTATTAATCAATTAAGAGAAAAAATGGGGGTTATGTATGGAAACCCTGAAACAACCCCGGGTGGCCGTGCTTTGAAGTTCTACTCGTCGGTTCGGGTGGAAGTTCGCCGCAGCGAAGCTATTAAAAATGGCAGTGATATAATCGGTAACCAAGTCAACTTAAAAGTTGTTAAAAATAAAGTAGCCCCACCATTTAAATCCGCCACAGTAGAAATCATCTACGGGGAAGGTATTTCTCGCTTCGGTGAAGTTGTTGATCTTGCCGTAGAAATGGATGTCGTTCAAAAATCTGGTTCTTGGTATGATTACAAAGGAACACGGATTGGCCAAGGAAAAGACGCGGTCAAGAAATTCTTAAATGAAAATAGTGACATTTATAACGAAGTCTACGCCGCGGTTCGCGCAAAATTATTTACTAAGAAGGATGCATAATTTGCATTCTTTTTTTTATTTTCAATTTTTTAAACTTTTTTGTTGTTTATTTAGCTTGAACATATTAAAATAGGACTAGTGATATAAAAGTCGAATTATATCGCTTTTAGTCGATACGCTATTAGATTCAAATAGGGGGAAACATATGTTTTTAGCAATAACCAACGGTTTGCTACTTCCTCTTATCTTAGGTATAGTCGGAATAATTTTGGGAATATTAATTGCAAAGTTTGTTAACTTTTTGGGTTATGACCAAGCCAAAAAGAAAGCAAAGAAAACCATCAAAGAAGCGGAAGTAAAGGCCGAACAAATCCTACGCAATGCGCAATTGGATGCAAAAACTCACGCTTATGAATTGAAGGTTGAAGTTGAAAAAGAAATCAAAGAAAGAAAGCAAGAAATAACTAATTTTGAAAATAAGCTGCTTCAACGCGAACAAAGTATCGATCGCCGCGATTTAGCCTTGCAAGCAAAAGAAGATGTCATTCAACAAAAAAATGACCAATTAACCAAAAAAATAAATGACCTTGATAAGAAAGAATTAGATCTGAACCAAAAAATTGATTCAATTATTTTAGAATTAGAAAAAGTCGCTATGATGTCAAGCAATGAAGCCAAGGCTGAATTGTTTAAACGTGTCGAAGAAAAAATGGCCCAAGAAGTCGCCTTGTATATGAAGAACCAAGAAGAAAAAGCCCACGATACCGCCAACGAAAATGCGCGCAATATCCTTGGTCTTGCCATTCAAAAGTTCTCCCAAGAAGTCGCCAGTGAACGAACTGTATCGGTTGTTTCACTGCCAAGTGATGAATTAAAAGGACGAATTATTGGACGGGAAGGCCGCAATATTCGCGCATTGGAACAACTGACTGGTGTTGATTTAATTATCGACGACACACCAGAAGTCATTACTGTTTCCTGTTTTGATCCAATTCGGCGTGAAACCGCTCGTTTATCACTCGAATACTTAATTAAAGACGGACGGATTCAACCTGGAAAGATTGAAGAAGTCGTTGAAAAAGCCAAAGCTGAAATCGCGGAAACGGTGAAAAAAGCCGGTGAAGAAGCGCTCTTTAAATTGGGTATCTCCCGGATTAATAAAGAATTGGTTGATTACATTGGAAAATTACGTTATCGGACCAGTTATGGTCAAAACGTTTTACAACACTCGATTGAAGTTGCCTATCTCGCTGGGATTATGGCCGCTGAATTAGGTGTTGATCAATACTTAGCAAGACGCGCTGGACTGCTCCACGATATTGGGAAATCGGTCGACTTTGAAGTCGAAGGTAGCCACGTTGAAATTGGGGTTCGTTTAGCCAAAAAATATGGAGAACCATTCGCTGTTATTAACTCAATTGAATCGCACCACGGTAATGTGGCTGCTACGCACATTATCTCCAACTTAGTCGCTGCTGCCGATGCTCTAAGTGCTGCGCGCCCTGGTGCCCGCAGTGAATCCTTAGAAAACTATATCAAGCGGATTGAACAACTCGAAGTTGTCTCGAAGAGTTTTGATGGAGTATCCGCTGCTTATGCCATTCAAGCTGGTCGCGAAATTCGTGTCATGGTCGTACCAGAAAAGGTCGATGATGCACGGGCTTACAAGATTGCACGCGATATTCGCGAAAAAATTGAAAATGAAATGACCTATCCTGGACAAATTAAAGTAACGGTTATTCGCGAAACACGCGCGAGTGAAACCGCCAAATAAACATGAAGATTTTATTTATCGGCGATATTGTTTCAAAACCCGGTCGGGAAGCGCTGCATCAGCATCTACCCCACCTAAAGGAACAATATGCTATCGATTTTGTAATTGCCAATGGTGAAAATTCCGCACATGGTAAAGGAATATCACCACGAATCTACCAAGAATTAATCGCGGAAGGAATCGATGCAATTACTATGGGTAATCACTTTATGTCAAAAGAATTACCTAACGCTTTTTATACCAACGCAACTCAATTGGTAAGACCCCTCAACATTCATCCTTCAGCTGTGGGTGTTGGTTCGCGTGTGTTTACATGTAAAGGTCAAACCATTCGAGTAACTAACTTACTTGGTCGTGCTTTTATGTCCGAACTAGCGCCGACGAATCCGTTTGATGTTCTCGACGATTTACTAATCGCAAATCATGAAAAAATCCATATTATCGATTTTCATGGTGAGGCAACAGGCGAAAAAATGGCTTTTGGTTGGAATTATGATGGGAAAGTAAGCGCTGTTATCGGCACACATACCCATGTGCAAACCGCGGATGAACGTGTCTTACCGCAAGGAACGGCTTTTATTTCTGATGTTGGTATGAGTGGCCCTTATGATGGGGTTATTGGTGCCAAAATTGAGAACATGATTGTACGTGCTCGCACTACATTACCCAGCAAATATGATGTCGCCGAAAGCAAAGGCCAACTCAATGCGGTCGTAATCGATATCGATGAACAAACTGGGAAAGCGAAGACGATTGATCGTATCTTTCTCAAGCCTTGAAGAGCATGACAGTGCTCTTTTTCTTTTCCCGCCAATATTTTTCCTTTTCATTTATGAAAAATCATAGTATGATTTTAACGTGACGAAATGGCAAAACGCCATAATCCTTCTACCCTCCTTCAAGCGCGGGCTTGGGTAAGTTTTGTAGAAGAAACATCAATAGGAGTGAGTGTATGATTAAAATAAGCAATGCGACAAAGAAGTATGCCAAACAAATCAAGGCAGTCGATACGTTAAATCTCGAAGTTCGTCCTGGTGAAATCTTCGGCTTTATTGGTCCAAATGGTGCTGGTAAAACAACCACGATTAAAATGATCACAGGGATTACAGATTTTGATGAAGGCGATGTCAGTGTCAATGGTTTTGATATAAAGACACAAGCCCTTGAAGCTAAAAAACAATTTGGCTATGTTCCAGATAGCCCCGATATCTTTTTGCGTTTAAAAGGCATTGAGTATTTAAATTTCATGGCTAATATCTATGATGTGAGTAAGGAAAACCGCCAAGCAAGAATTCAAGAATTGGCGGAAAAGTTTGAAATGAAAAATGCCCTTGGTGATAAGATCCAAGGTTATTCCCATGGGATGCGACAAAAAATCGTCTTGATGGGAGCCTTATTACACAACCCAAAACTTTGGATTTTGGATGAACCAATGACTGGTCTTGATCCTAAGTCATCGTATTTATTAAAAGAAATGATGAAAGAACACGCTAGTCTTGGTAATAGCGTCTTCTTCTCAACACACGTTTTGGAAGTAGCGGAAAAACTTTGTGACCGGATTGGAATCATCAATCACGGTAAATTGGTTTACTGCGGTACTATGCAAGAATTGAAAGATAAATTTGCATCAGATGCCAGTCTTGAAACCATCTTCTTGGAGATGACAAAGAATGTATAAGACCTTTGTTTTAACCAAGATATTACTTAAGTCGATCTATGATTCAGATGCGACAAAGAAAAAACGTAAAATTAATTTAGGACCTTTTGGTATAGTTCTTCTTGTTTTGTTGATGGTGGGTTCGCTTTCTTTGCCTATCTATCTTGCGGCCTCATCCATTGCAAAAACATTATCGACCATTAATGCAACGCATTTACTCATTTATGTTATCTTACCAATTGCGGCGCTGCTTATTATGTTTTTATCGATTTTTACCATTATCAGTGTGTTCTTCTTATCCACCGATAATGCGATCTTACTACCTTTGCCTTTAAAACCATATCAATTAATCTTAGCGCGTTTCTTCTCCACTTTATTTATTACCTATATTATTGAACTCGTCATCTTCCTACCAATCTTAATCGGAATTGGAGTCGGTGCCCACTTGGGTTTTGATTTTTATGTCATATCGGTGATTACTACGATTGGCTTACCAATTATTCCAGTGGCAATCATTGGTTTATTATTAACCTATATAACGCGCTTTACCAACATGGCCAAGCACAAGGACTTATTAACCTATATCTCCTTTGCCTTTATCTTAGCAATATCATTAGGATTTAACTTTGCCTTTAGTTCCATGATGAGTCAAATCGAACTCGATCCAAACTCTATCTATGTGGCAATTACTCAACTAGCCGGTCAATTAAAGGTTATTATTACTTCGCTCTTCCCTTACTTGATTCCTGCCAGTGAAGCCTTGACAGCAAGCAGTTTAATTACGCGGATCCTTTACGCCTTGCTTTATATCGCAATTAATGGAGTTGCTTTGGTAATCTTTGCGTATTTTGGTGGATTAATTTATTATAAAACCATTCTTGGAAGTGGCGAAAATCCAACCAAAAAGAAAACCTTATCCAGTGATGATTTTGGTAAAAGCACCAAAACTACTTCGATTTACCAATCCTATGTCCTAGTTGAATGGCGACTAATGCTGCGCAGTCCAATTTATTTCTTAAATCTAATTCTAGTCATTATTTTAATGCCTGTTATCCTATTTGCTTCCGTCTTTTCGAGCACGGCAGCTTCAGGAACCAATATCGATATGAACGATATTCTAGCGCTTTTAGGTGGCAGTGGTGGTTTTAATGTGGGTAACGCAAGTTCCTTCCTCATCGCCCTCGCTGTCTTAATCTTCCTTTCTAGTATATCGATGATTTCCTCGACGGCGATTTCGCGGATGGGTTCAACCTCGGATTTTGTTAAATACATCCCCGTTAAACCAATTACGCAACTCCGGGCGAAAATGTTTTGGGGAATCTTTCTCTCGGTTTTCTTATCCATTATGATGCTTGGTTTATTTATGTTCCTTGGCGTGATGAATTTAGTTGATTCCATCATCATCTTGATTCCGGCAATAGCCGTTATCTATGCTCTCAATTATCTTGGACTTCTCGTCGACTTAAAACGCCCGAAACTCACATGGACGACCGAAGCAAGTGCTGTAAAAAGCAATCTCAATAGTATGATTGTCTTATTTGCTTCTTGGGGTCTTGCTGGTTTATTAATCGGGGCGACCTTCTTACTCAAACTAAACACGATTGCTAACGGTGGTTATTATGCCGCGGCCCTTACTACTTTAGGTGGCACTATTGTGACCTACTTATTGTACCGCTATTACGACCGCCCTTGCAAAGATGTATTTAAAACTTTTTAGGAGAATATATGGCAAAAGATTACGCAAAATATTTTAATTTACCTTCCCTCAAAGATGCCGCTAAGCGCAGCAAAGAAACAATCGCGATTATTCGCGATTCTTTTGTCGTTAGTCCTGCACTCAAGCGTATCGTTCAAGGTAAAAAATACCTAGTCAAGACGTTTGGTTGCCAAGCCAATGAACGTGATGAAGAAGTCATCCATGGCATTTTACAAGAAATTGGCTACCTTCCTACTACTGATGAAAAAGAAGCCGATCTAATTATTCTTAATACCTGTGCTGTCCGTGAAAATGCGGAAGACCGTGTCTTTGGTGAGCTTGGTCACTTAAAAGGATTAAAACAAACCAATCCCAACCTGATCTTAGGTATTTGTGGTTGTATGATTCAACAAGAAAGTGTGGTCGAACGTATCTTACAAAAGTACCACCATGTCGATCTCATTTTCGGGACGCATAACCTTCAAAACCTACCAAAATTACTGCAAGATATCTATCTTTATAACAAAGAAAAAGTCATCGAAGTGTATTCGATTGAAGGTAGTGTTTATGAAAACTTACCAAGTCATCGCAACAATCGCCTAAAAGCTTGGGTCAACATTATGTATGGATGCGATAAATTCTGTACCTACTGTATTGTTCCTTATACAAGAGGGCGTGAACGTTCCCGGTTAATGGAGGATATTCTACTTGAAATCCAAGATTTAAAAAATCAAGGGTATCAAGAAATTACCTTATTAGGACAAAATGTCAATGCCTATGGCAAGGATTTAAAACTTGGTTATGATTTTGGTGATCTATTAATCGCAGCCGCAAAGACGGATATTCCGCGGATTCGTTTCACCACTTCCCACCCTTGGGACTTCACTTCCAAAATGATCGATGCCATGCAACAATATGGGAATATAATGCCGCATGTTCATCTTCCTTTACAATCGGGGGATGACGATGTTTTACGACGGATGGGTCGTCGTTATACCTATACCCATTATTATCAACTCTATCAAGAGATTCGGCGCAAAATACCGCATGTTTCCATTACGACGGATATTATTGTTGGCTTTCCAAACGAAAGTGAAGAACAATTTGAAAATACCCTGAAGGCAATGAAACAATGTGAATTTGATGGTGCCTTCACCTTCATCTTTTCCCCGCGGGAAAATACACCAGCCGCCAAAATGGAAGATTCAATTCCGGAGGATATTAAAAAACAACGTTTCAATCGTTTATTAGACGTCGTTGCTGATAGCGCCAATAAACGCAATCAAATGTATCAAGACCAAATAATTAAAGTATTGGTCGAAGGTTCTTCCAAACGAAACGATATGGTTCTATCTGGGTATAGTGAATCCAATAAATTGGTCAACTTTACGGGAGATGCATCCTTAGTCGGTCGCATCGTAAAAGTAAAAATTACCAAAGTCAAATCTTGGACTTTAGAAGGAGAACATGTCGATGAGTAAATGGAAGCAGCAAACCCAGATTGTTAAACAATTACTAGAACAAACCCAAGAATACCAAGATTATATCGCTCTACAACAAGCGATTGATGCATCAAATTTCCATGAACTTGAAAAACAACTCAAAGATTTGCAACAAGCCATGACGATCGCTTTGGATGAAAATCAGATGGAACGTCACCTTGCTTTGGTCGCGGAATATAAACAACGCAAACAATATTTTGATAACCATCCTCTGTACATCAATTATATTCAAGCCAAACGAACCCTAAATGATCTACTGCAGGAGATGGCTTCTATTCTTACCTTTTAAATGCAAAATCGAATCCACTCGTGATTCGATTTTTTGTTTTCTTGATAAAACAATAGAAGAAAATGCACCCTTATATTTATAAAAGCATTTGAAATCACAACACTGCCTATTTTGGACACAGGTACCTTGTAAAATTAACAATAAGTTACTTTTTGAGGAGGTGTGCAAAGAGATGAGATATCCCAAGCACGCAACCATTCTTTTTATTTACGATACCCTCATCGACAAGGGTTCTATATCGAATGAAATCATAATGGATGTGTGTGATGTATCAAGAAGAACTGCTTTGCGTTATATGAGTGAAGTAAGAATGTACTTAGCCGACTTTTATAAGAATCAGCAAATATCCTATAATAAGAAAATGAAGCGATATGAACTAGAGTAAAGTAAAAACGGATGATGACATCTAGTTGTTACGGGCTAATTCTTTGATCTTATCAATCATTTTTTGAGCAAGGTTCAACCATTGCTCATTTTTCTTTTGAAAGCGAATCCGAATCCGATTTTGTTTTAACACCATGATTATATCTTTCGTCGATAATTTGGTAGCATAACTAAATAGATCCAAACCGATACCATCAATTTTGGATAATTGTTCATTGAAAACAAGTTCGTAATATTCTTTTGTATCGATAACATCATCAATGTGGACATTTTCTAAGTTGATTTCTAAACGCCGCTTTTCTAATAACAAAGCGACACTTTTTGGAAGACGACCATATAAGTCGGTGGTTTTATCCAACAAAACTTGCAATTGATGGAGATCTTTGACTTCATCAATTTGTTTGTACAAATCGATTTTATCCAAGGTGTTATTGGTAAATTTTTCCGGTAAATAAGCGTCAATATGCATCGGCTTTTTCGTTTCAATTTCTTTGGTTTCAATCCCAGTTTTTTGTTCTTCTATTGCTTCTTGGAGTAAATGAAGATACATATCCATCCCTACCGTATCGATAAATCCAGCTTGTTCGGCACCTAAAATATCTCCCGCTCCCCGAATGGATAGGTCACGCAAGGCAATCCGATAACCACTACCAAGTTCTGCGAATTCTTTGATAGCTTTCAGCCGTTTATAGGCAATCTCACTAAGTTGTCTTCGTTGGGCATAGAGTAAATAGGCATAAGCGAGACGATCACCGCGACCGACTCGACCTTTAATTTGATATAACTGGGATAGTCCAAAACGATCGGCATCATCAATAATGATGGTGTTGGCATTGGGAATATCAATTCCATTTTCGATAATCGTCGTTGAAATCATTACATTGGCTTCTTTGTTGACAAAACGAATCATCGCATCTTCAATTTCTTCCCGACTCATTTGTCCATGGATAACGATGACTTTCGCATCCTTAATCTCATCTAAAACCTTATGGGCAATGGAGGATAACTCATAAATGCGATTGTGTAGATAAAATACTTGCCCATCGCGGGCTAATTCACGTTGAATAATTTCTTTGATTAATTTCGCATTTTTCTCGACCACATAGGTTTGAATTGGCATGCGATTCATTGGTGGTGTATCAATTTGAGATAAACTACGAATCCCAACTAAAGCCATTTGTAGCGTGCGTGGAATTGGAGTCGCACTTAAGGTTAAAACATCGATATTACTTTTTAATTCTTTGATTTTTTCTTTATGTTCCACCCCAAAACGTTGTTCTTCATCTACGACTAATAATCCAAGATTATGAAAACGAACATCTTTGGATAAAAGGCGATGAGTCCCAATAATCATATGCAAATCTCCCGAGGCTAACTGCGAAAGATAACGATCAATTTCTTTATTGGTCGTAAAGCGCGAGACTATCCCAATATTAAACGGAAAATCTTTAAATCGTTCCAGAGCTCGTTCGTAGTGTTGACGAGCTAATAGAGTCGTTGGACACAAGATGGCGGCTTGACGATCGTTCATCATCGCTTTAAAACAAGCAATGAAAGCGACTTCGGTTTTACCATAGCCGACATCGCCACAAAGAAGACGATCCATTGGATATGGTTTTTCCATATCTTCTTTGATTTCTTTAACACTGCGCAGTTGGTCCCCGGTTAATTCATAAGGGAATCCAGCTTCAAAGGCGATTTGCCATTCGTCGTCTTTCTTACATGCAATTTTCGTGGAGTGTGCTCGTTGGGAATATAAACTTAACAAGCGTTCAGCAATATCTTTAATCCGCTTTTTAATCTTGGTTTTAGTTTTGACCCATTCTTCGGTTCCTAATTTGTTTAGTTTTGGCACAATGCCATCTTTGGAAACAAATTTACGAATCAAACGGAAGTGTTCTAATGGGACATAGAGGGTTTCGTTCTTTTTATAGACAATTTTGAGATAATCACGGTGGATGCCATCAATTTCTTTAGTTTCAATCCCGATAAATTGACCAATCCCGTGGATATCATGAACGACAAAATCACCGACTTCTAAGTCTTCATGACTATTGATGGTGATGCTATCTTTATAGCGAGTATAAGAAGTCCGACTAAAGGCATTGACCCCAAAGATTTCTTTGGCGCTATAATAGATAACTTTTTCATCAATCAGTTCAAATCCATCGCGCAATGGAAAGCGAAGATAACTTAAAGGATGAGTTGGTAAAGAGAGGGATTCCATCACTTGTAAAGGATAACCCCATTCTTCATTTAAATTCACTAAATATTCGATTTGTTTTTCATTTTCTAAAGCGAAAACAAGGCGATAACCATGGGAGAGATGATCTTGAATCATTGTTTGTAATCGCTTGGCTCCACTGATGGTAATATCGACACTTCGCAATGGAACTTCGATATCGCTCGCTTTAGTCTTAAATTCATGAATATGGGTGATAGAAGTAAAATGTTGAATCGAATGAACTAAATCTTGATAGAAAGAAAAATCAGTATTATTACTTTCTTCGAGGTATTCAAAGGTTTCTTTCACCAGCATTTGATAGTTTTCATTCATTTCATCATAATTGGCGATTAATAAGTGATCGCTTGGTTGAAAGTAACTCAATATAGACACAAGATTTGGTTCTAATTTAGCATAGTATTTATACTTCAAAGAGTAATTATCATTTTGGATTAATTCATCAATTTCTTCGGAATTAAAATTCTTTTTTAATTCCGCCGCTTTTGCTTGAATTTCGGCAGTGGAGAGTAATAAATCGGTGGCAGTAAAAACATCGACTTCGGTGATATTTTGAATGGTTCTTTGTGTATTTAAATCAAAGAATCGCATCGAATCTATCTCATCTGCGAAATATTCAATCCGAATTGGATAATCATAATTCACACCAAAAAAGTCAACGACACCGCCCCGCGAAGAATATTGCAAGCTTTGTTCAATATAACCGGCATGCTTATATCCGAGTCGGTCGAGTGTGTGGAGTAGTTCTTCTTTTTTGATGGTTTGGTTCAATTTTAAATGTAGAACATTGGCCTGTAGTTGCGCTTTCGGTGGCAGATGACGAATCGCCGAAGCGGTATGCATAATGACCACTTTTGGTCGATCATCGAGCAAGCGGTTGATGACATAAATCCGCTGGGTCAATAACTCCGGCGATGTCGCTAAAGCTTCGATACGAAAGGATTCATCACTTGGATAAAATAAACATTCTTCTTCACTTAAAAAGCCCAGTAAACGTTCATAGAGTTTTTGGGCACTATAGAGATTGGGCTTTAAAATAACCAGAGTTTGTTTTTTATGCTGAAAAGCGCTAGCAATGACTAACGCTTCAATCGTGGCATCGCCCAAAACCAATGTCTTGTTTGATTTATAGACTTGGTCGATGACTTCATATTGTTTTAAATACTGTAAAATCTCCATGAATGAATCATCCCTTTTTATTGTATTTGGTCATGACTTTATTAAAGTCGACGAAACACCATTCAAACAGGGCATTCGTAGCTTCCACAATCGCTTGTTTATAGAGGGGTTTTTCTTCTTCAGGTATTCTGCCAAGGACATAGTCGGCTGCCTCATCAAAAGTACTCTTTCCGATCCCAATGCGCAAACGTTTAAAGTTTTCACTGCCGAGATGTTGAATAATATTCTTCATCCCATTATGACCACCAGCGCCCCCATTTTCCCGTAAACGGATGGTTCCTACCGGTAAATCCATATCATCATAAATGACGATAATATCCTCAAGTTTAATCTTAAAATAATCAACAATTTGCCGAACGGCTTCACCCGATAAATTCATATAGGTATCCGGTTTAAAGACGATAATATCTTCCCCTTTAAACTTGAATTTCGCATAGATACCATCGAAGCGTTCCCGTTCATCTAATTCTTGGGTAAAGACAATGCGGTCAATGACCATAAAGCCGATATTGTGACGGGTGAACAAATATTCTTCGCCCGGATTTCCTAATCCAACAAATAATTTCATTGCTTCCCCTCCTTTATCTAAGATTTTTTAAATAGTTTATTTCGGTCTCTTTTAGCCGCCGATATTGGCCTTGTTTTAATCCCACAGTAGAAATACCAGCAAAGGATTCACGATTTAATTTTACTACTTCATAGCCAATCGCTTCAAATAGATTTTTTACTTGACGATTCTTGCCTTCTTTTAAAGCCACCCGAACAATCGAGTGTTCTTGGGCAGCGTTGTATTTGACCATCCGCGCCGAATCCGCCTTAATAACTTCGCCTTGAAATTCGACTCCCGTGACCAATTCTTTCATCTTTTGTTCATCGACATTTCCATTCACCGTCGCAATATAGACCTTTTCAATTTGATATCTTGGATGAATTAATTTATTTGTTAATTCACCATCATTCGTCATCAATAAAGCCCCTGTTGTATCAAAATCCAAACGACCAACAGGATAAATACGAACATCTTGGGGAACTAATTCCATGACGGTTGGACGTTCTCTGTCATCTTTCACTGTCGTCACACAATTCCGCGGTTTATTAAGTAAGTAATAGACTTTATCGCTTTCTTTGGTAAGGGTTTCTCCCATAATTTCAATTTGGACATCCATAGGAAAACTCCGGCCTAGTTCTTGAATCACTTCACCGTTTACTTTGACTTTTCCTTCGAGAATGTATTGTTCGGCTTTTCGCCGCGAACAATAACCAGCATGCGCAATTAATTTTTGTAATCTTTCCATCTAAATCACCTTAATAATAGTATCATATTATAGGCAAATGAAAAAGCGTAGTTGTATATTTTTTGATTATGTTATAATGGAAAAGGATGATGAAGGAGTTCTCTATGGAAAAACAATTAAAGCTCAATTACAAACGTACATTATTTATCGGTTTTGCCTTCTTTTCAATTTTGATGCTTTGGCAAGTTTACAATCATTATTGTCCTTTGTTTTTAAAGGATTTACTGCAAGATAGTTTAGGTAATAATGCGAATTATTCCGCCTTCATTGTTGGTATCATTATGGCGCTGGATAACGTGATTGCCATCTTCATGCTACCGATATTTGGTAGTCTATCTGACAAACATAAAGGGCGCTTGGGTAAACGGATGCCTTTTATTGCACTTGGTATGATTTTATCCATTGTCGTCTTTCCTTTTATTGTCATCGCCTTTTTACATCGCTCCTTGGTCGGTGTCATCGCCACCATGGGTTTAATTCTATTAATCATGAATATGTATCGGGCTCCTGCTGTTGCCTTGATGCCGGATGTCACACCAAAACCATTGCGTTCCAAAGCGAATGGAATCATAAATCTAGTTGGTTATATCGGGGC
>CAYOYG010000002.1:19290-21601 GCA_964408135.1 uncultured Eubacteriales bacterium
ATCTCGATTGTCTTATGGTTTATGGCTTTTAATGCCGTTGAAACCTTCAATAGTACATATTTTAATGAATTATTTGGTAATGAACGGATTGCTGGAACGGCTACCATTATCTTAACCATCAGTTCGATTATTGTTTTCTTACCAGCCGCCAATTTAGCTAACAAGATTGGACGTAAGAAAGCTGTTTTACTTGGTTTAATTGTGTTACTTGCTGGGGTTGCTTCTATTTTAATTATCACCAATGTGGTCACCACATTAAGTGGTTTATCCTCCATTCTTTTATACCTTAGTTTTGCCTTATCTGGTGTTGGTTGGGCTTTAATTAATGTCCACTCCTATCCAATGATGGTCGAGATGGCCCACGCCGGCAATATTGGGAAACTGACTGGCTATTATTATACCTCCTCGATGTGCGCTCAATCCTTGACTCCGATTTTCATTGGAGCGATTATGACGTTTGCGATGCAAGGATCGGCTCGCCCATTATTCTATTATTCTTCCTTCTTATTACTGGTTGCCATTGTTGTCTTCAATCAATACAAAGAAAAATCAAACAAAAAGAACCATTAATTTTATCGTTTTAAAAGGAGAGATAGAATGCCTTCATTAAAAACGCATTATTTCTTTGCAACCCAACTCTATAATAAGGATCAATCTTCCTTGCCTTTTTTAAAGGATAACTATGATGTTGTCATCCTCAGTGCCCAAGGACCAGATCCTTTGATGTTTTATGGTTATGTCCCTTGGCGAAAACGTAAACAAGCGAAAACTATTCGTGATCTTGCTAGCACTCTCCATAAAGATAAGGCTTTAATTCTCCATAAATTTAAAACATTTTTTAGTTATGCAAATCAACAAAACGAAACGGATAGAAATATTCTGCTCGCTGCTATTTATGGTGAACTCACCCATTATTTTTTAGATAGTAATCTTCATCCATATGTTTTTTATAAGACCGGTTATCATGAGACAATCGATCCAGTTGCCTACTTTTTTGATCATGGACGCTTTGAATCGATGATCGATAGCGAATTAGAACGAGTCTATAAAATCCATATTCCTTCCAATAAGATTGTTGCCTGTGATGCTAAGAAAGTCGCTATTATCAGCAAGATGTATGCCACTTGTTCCCCCTTACTTGAACGAACTACCTACAGCCAAGCCGTCAGTGATATGAAGACAATCGAACGCTTATTGCTCGATGATCATAATAGAAAGAAAAGAATTATGGAGATGGTCGGGCTTTCTCATCATCAAGCCCACGCCCTTTCTCACTATCGCTATAAACCAAAAACCGATACGATCGATTACTTAAATGAACAACACACGCGTTGGCTTTTCCCCGATAGTGGCAAAGAATCTACTTCTTCCATCCTTGATTTAATGGACCAAGCACAAAAAGCTTTTCCTGCCATCTATCCTTTATTCAAATCCAGTAACAATTTCTCATTTGAGACAATTTTGGGGACGATTAACTACGATGGTATTGGCTACGATCAACACTATAATTATGCGGATTCCGTCTATGGGAAAACAAGAAAATAAAATCCTATATTCATCAAGCCGAATATTTGCTATAATTTATATACTCTTTTTCGTGATAGTATGCTGAGGAGGTATCCCCTGTGGCAAAATTTGATTTTGAAGTAAATGAACCGGTTCTTGCCATTTGTTATGACTTTGATAGAACGTTAAGTCCTGATGATATGCAAGCCTATGGATATATCCAAAATGTTGGCTTCAACGTAGAAGCCTTTTGGCAAGAAGCCAATAAATTAGCTCGTAAACATGAAATGGATTCCAATCTTGCTTATATGTACTTGATGGTTAAACAAGCCCAAGGTCTTTTTGCGGTTACGAAAGAAACTTTGATGGATTTTGGCAGTCGTGTCAAATTATTTAAAGGAGTCGAAGATTGGTTTGCCCGCATCAATCGGTATGGAAAATCACGTGGGGTTAAAGTGGAACACTATATCATTTCCTCTGGAATTAAAGAAATGATTGAAGGCACCGAAATCGCTAAATTCTTCACCAAAATTTATGCGAGTTCCTTTATGTTTGACAATAACGGTATCGCGATTTGGCCTGCCCAAGCAATTAACTATACCAATAAAACTCAATTCCTCTATCGCATCAACAAAGGAACTTTAGATATTAATGACCCGAAAGTCAATAATTTCTTAGGGTATGAAGATCGGCGGATTCCTTTCCGCAATATCGTCTATATCGGTGATAGCATTACCGATATACCATGTATGCGTCTAGTCAAAGCCAATGGCGGTTATTCCATCGCCGTCTTTGATCCAGACAA
>CAYOYG010000003.1:0-6979 GCA_964408135.1 uncultured Eubacteriales bacterium
ATGCTCGATGAAATCGAAGATGTCCAAAACGTCTATCATAACGTCGAATTATAAAACAAAAAAAAGACACTGAATTCAGTGTCTTTTTCATCTTTTTAATAGTTATCTTGTACTAGTTCGAAGAAGGCTTTACCATGATTGCAGACTGGGCAAAGTTCAGGGGCCTTTTCGGATTCAACATGGTGACCACAATTGCGGCATACCCAAACGACTTTTGGTTTTCTTTCGAAGACCTTACCACTATTGATATTGTCGAGTAAAGCTAAATAGCGGTTTTCGTGTTCTTTTTCAATTTTAGCAACCATTTCAAATAAAGCAGCAATTTTGCCAAAACCTTCTTCACGAGCAACTTTGGCAAATCCTGCATACATGTTGGTCCATTCTTCGTGTTCACCAGCAGCAGCAGCGACTAAGTTTTCTTTGGTTGATGAGATGTCACCACCGTTTAATAATTTAAACCAAACTTTGGCGTGTTCTTTTTCGTTTTCAGCGGTGTCTTCAAAGAACTTAGCGATTTGTTCAAATCCTTCTTTGCGGGCTTTGCTTGCAAAATAAGTGTACTTGTTGCGGGCTTGCGATTCACCTGCAAACGCATATTCAAGATTCGCGTAGGTCTTACTTCCTTTTAATTCCATTTTTGTTATCCTCCATAGATATACTTATTATAGTGCATTTTTATTTGCTTGTAAAATGATGTGGTTCATCAATTTGATAGATTTTTTCATATTTATTTTTGAGATAATCACAATAGTAACGTGGATTAAATTCTTCTTTAGCAAGACGTTTAATCAACGTTTTAGGTGGATACAATGAGCCGTGTTGATAGATATTATCATATAACCAGCGCCGGATATCTTTGATTTTATTATTTCGAATTAAACTATCGATATCCAAATCTTGTTGCATCGCGTGTAATATTTGTCCACTATATGCATTTCCTAACGCATAAGAGAAGAAGTAGCCAATCGCACCGCCAGACCAGTGAATATCTTGCAAAATACCTTCGCGGTCATTGCTTGGTGTTATCCCAAGATATTGATGGTATAACTCATTCCATTTTGCGGGTAATTCAGCGACCGTGATTTGATCACGCATAATCATTTTTTCAAGTTCATAGCGTACCATAATATGTAAACAATAGGTAAGTTCATCCGCTTCGGTGCGAATTAACGATGGGGTGACGATATTGATAGCCCGATAAAATTCATCTTTGGTAACATCCTTTAGCCCCAAGATTTTTTGTAAACGTGGATAGACCAAATCGACAAAGGCTTCACTGCGTCCGATGATATTTTCAAAGAAGCGGGATTGCGATTCATGCATCGCCATCGAAGCCCCACTTCGTAATGGGGTATCGGCAAATTTTGGATTGAGGTTTTGATCATAAATACCATGTCCACCTTCGTGGGCACAGCTAAATAAACTCGATAAGAAATTATTTTCATAGATATGGGTGGTAACCCGTGTATCTTGAACAAGTAGACCATTAGTAAATGGGTGAGCACTTTCTTTTAATAGACCTCTTGATAAGTCAAAACCGATGGTTTTTAAGATATAGTTACCGGCTTTTAATTGCCGACTTTTGCTGATTTTTCTTGTTAAGAAATCGCGACGAATTTGGACTTTACTTTGTTGAATTTTTTGTAAAAGGGGAACAAGGGTTTCTTTCAAGGTTGCAAAAAAGTTATCCAAATCAGGAATGCGAATTCCTTCTTCATATTGATCGAGATAGGTATTATAGACCTCGCCATCGGTTAATCCATAATAGTGACCAAATTTTTTGACAAAGGAGATGATTTTTTCTAGATAAGGTTGAAATAAAGAATAATCCGCTTTTTCTTTGGCAATCTCCCAGTGATGTTGGGATTCAGCTTGCAATAGTGAAAAAGCTTCGTATTCATCAGGGGGTATTTTCTTCATTAAGTCAAGATCTTTGCGACATAGATAGACAATACGTTGCCATTTATCATCGAGTTTATCGGCAAACTTTTCAAGATTTTGTAGGTAGTTTTCATACTCACTGGAGGTATACAATTTAAAGTATTCACCCGCAAGAATACTGGCGTTTCTGCCCCGTTCTAGATAGGCCTTTTTTGGTCCTTCGGTGGCATCATCAAACGAGATTAAACTCATAGCATAACGATAGGCTTGTAGTTTTTGATAAAACTTCTGAAAACGTTGGATGGCTTCTTTCTGATTCATAACGACCCTTCTTTCTGTTTTTATTATACACGATTGCTGGTAGATTCTAATGTAATTTTCGAAAATAAATGGTATAATTTTATCGATATTAGACGGGGTGAAAGTATGTACCGCATCGGTAGTTCTAGCGATATACATCGATTAGCAAAAGGCCGCAAGTTAACACTTGGTGGTATTCACATCGAATCAGAAGTGGGAATGATAGCCCATTCCGATGGTGATGTTTTAATTCATGCCATTGTGGAAGCCATCCTTGGCGCACTAGGTCTTGGTGATTTAGGCACGCATTTTAGTGATAAAGATCCCCGCTATCAAGGTATAGATTCTACTCATTTTATTGAGGTAGCTTTAGCCTTGTTGCAACAAAGTCATTATGAGATTGTGAACATTGACACCTTAATTATCTTAGAAAAGATTCGCCTGGAGCCTTATAAAGAAAACATTCGCAACAATCTAGCGCAACATCTACATATTGCGCCAAAAGATATCAATATTAAAGCCGCTACCAATGAACAAATCGATGCGTTAGGCAAAGGAGAAGCTATTCTTGCTAACGCCGTCGTATTATTAAGAAAGAAGGATGAATTCCATGAATAGTGTTCGCACAAGATTTGCACCAAGTCCTACTGGTTTTATGCATGTTGGCAATTTGAGAACTGCCTTATATGCCTACTTTTTTGCCAAACAAAACAAGGGACAATATATTTTAAGAATTGAAGACACCGACACCAATCGGTATGTCCAAGGGGCGGTTGAAAAGATTTACAGCACCTTAAAAATTGCCAAAGTTATTCACGATGAAGGACCCGATGTTGGGGGTAATTATGGACCTTACATTCAAAGTGAACGTAAACCACTCTATGAAAAATATGCGCTTGAACTTGTCGCTAAAGGTGGCGCTTATTTTTGCTTCTGTGATAAAGAACGCTTAGAAACGCTTAAAGATGAACACGGAAATATGCGCTATGACCGGCATTGTCTTCATTTATCACCCGCGGAGATTAAAGCCAAATTAGCCAGTGGGGCACCGTATGTGATTCGGCAAAGAATCCCCGATCACGCCACGGCAACATTTGATGATTTGCTCTATGGTCATATCGAAGTTGATTCCAAAGAAATTGAAGATCAAGTTCTTTTGAAATCGGATAAGATGCCAACCTATAACTTTGCCAATGTTGTCGATGATCACTTAATGGAAATTACCCATGTTATTCGGGGAAATGAATACATCAGCAGTACACCTAAATACAATCTGCTTTATGAAGCCTTTGGGTGGAAAGCACCAGTCTATATTCATCTAGCACCGATTCTAAAAGATGAAACCCATAAATTATCCAAACGCACGGGGGATGCAAATTTTGAAGATTTCATTTCAAAAGGTTACTTGCCTCATGCGATTATTAACTATATTTGCCTCTTAGGCTGGGCGCCAAAAGAAAATCAAGAAAAATTTACGATGGATGAATTAATCGCAAAATTTTCCATTGATGGTCTAAAGAAATCGGGCTCTATCTTTGATAATAAGAAATTGCAATGGTTAAATGGTGAATATATCAAAGAACTCAGCGAAGAAGATTATTTACATCTTTTACTACCTTTCATGAAACAAATTAAAGCCGATGCCTCATTGGATTGGTATAGAAATTTAGCCTTATTGTTTAAAGATCGTTTACTCTATGGCGCACAAATCATCGAACTTTATCAAGAATTTCTTACCATCAATGAATGGAATGAAGAAGTCAAACAAATTATGGCCGATCCAAGTGTTCCAAAAACACTACTTGAATTTAAAAATCAAATTTCCCGGCTTAATGAATTTACTCCCGATGCCTTAAAAGAAGCTTTAAAGCAAACCCAATTGCTTGCTCAAGTGAAAGGCAAGCTATTGTACATGCCACTTAGAATCGCTTTGACTTCACATATTCATGGTCCTGATTTTATTATGACTTTGATTTTACTTGGTAAAGAAGAAGTATTGAAACGTCTAGGATAAGCAAAGGAGGAATTCATTATGAAGTTTGTTCGTTTAGAGGAAAAACAAGTCTATCGCGATCCCATTCACGGTTATATCAACATCGAACATAAGGTCATCGCTGATTTAATCGCGACCAAAGAGTTCCAACGGTTGAAACGAATTCGTCAAATGGGTGGTATTCTGCAAGTCTTTCCTACCGCAGAACACTCACGCTTTTCGCACTCCTTAGGCGCCTATGAAGTGGCGCGAATGATTGTAGAAAGTGAAGATTCCATTCGTCACTCCCTTAATGAAGAAGAACTATTAACTCTCTATTGTGCCATTTTGTTACACGATGTGGGGCACGGTCCTTTCTCCCATGCCTTTGAAATGATTCACTCCGTCCGCCATGAACAATATTCGATTAACATTATTCTGGGTCCAAGTGAAGTCCATCAAGTTTTGGCTTCTGTTTCCCCTGATTTCCCGCAAAAAGTAGCCAGTGCCATCAATAAAACCCATCCGAAAAAGATTTTATGGCAATTAATCTCCTCGCAAATTGATGCCGATCGTATCGATTACTTACTGCGCGATGGTTATTTTACCGGTGCAAGCTATGGCTTCTTTGATATTAAACGCTTGATTCGTTTTATCCGGGCTCACAATGGGGCGATCGTCTTTAAAGAAGGCGGTGTATCCAATGTCGAAAACATTGTACTTGGTCGCTATTACATGTATAAACAAATCTACTATCACCCAAACTCACTAGTCTATGAAGTCATCACTTCCAAGATGCTGATGCGCTTTTTCGAACTCGTACAAAAAGGGCATACGTTCAAATATCATTATGAACTATTAATGCCTCTAGTTAAAAATCAAGAAATTAGTAATGAAGAATTTATTGCTTTGGATGATTATTCAGTCTTCCATTATGCCAAATACATGATGCAAGAAAATGATCCAATCTTAAGTGAACTCGCCGATCGATTCATCAATCGTAAGTTAATTCATTATAAATACTTGAAAAACAATGAAGAAGTCCAAGAATTTAAAAAGAATTATACGGGGGATCCTTACTTCTATTATTGTGATAAACTCACCCAAATTGTCTATAACAAATATGGACGTAATGACTCAACACCAGTTAAAATCTTAATGGATGATGGCAAAATCAAAGAATTAAGTGAAGTCTCCGTTATCGTCAATGCTTTAGCCATCGATAAGATTAGTAATGATGGTAATTATATTGTGGTTTATAAATAAAAAAACAGACACGTGTCTGTTTTTTCTTTATTCGATATAGATTTCGACATTTTCACCATCATCGGATTGAACATCAACAAACTTGGTGGTTCCTTCTTCTTCAGCGATACGAATAATTTCATCGATATCCAATTCTTCAAAGATTTTACTATTGAAGTTAGAATCATCGCCACCAAACTTAAATTTTTGTGATTTGGCTAGTTTCGCAAGTGCGAGTGGTAGACGAACATGCACTTTCTTTTGGTTGTTTTGGGTGACCTTAATCACCAAAAACTTGTATTTCTTATTTTTAACGTAGGCAGGCACTTCGCTGACAAACGCTTGATCTTCGGCTTCCATTTTCATCGCTTCTTCAACACTAATTTCGCCTTTGGATAATTTTTCCAAAATTTCTTTCTTTCCCATTTTTTATTCCTCCAATAATTTTTCGGCTTCTTCGAGCGTGATTTCTTTACGAGCGACCCGTTCATAGACATCACGACGGCGGTTATCATTGCTATCACCTTTTAAGGTTAAATTCAGTTTACGAACCACTTGTTCTAACATTTTTTTAACCGTTGGATAGGAGATTTTTAAATCTTTTTCCATTTCTTTAATATTGCCTTGATTTGCCAAGAACAATTCGACAAAATATAATTCTTGTTTATCGAGGAAATCGAATTTAGTTAACTCAAATTTACCTCTCATTTCTAATTCACAACTATCACAGACTAATTCACGGACATGCATTTTGCCCTTGCAATTCGGGCAGGTACCAATAATATTCATCGTTATCCTCCTTTGTGTTATTCATCTTTCTTATCGTGGAGCCATAAGGCGGTACACGATGTAATGTTTTGATAGAGTTTTAAATCGTCATTTCCCCAAAAAGATGGTTGGTCTTCCAGGAGTTTGTATTTTAAATTTTTTGTTGTTAGATGTTTCATACGTTAAATCCTCCTGACCTTAATGTGGTGGTTTTCAGCACAGACATCAGCGATTAAACCCCGGGGTAGTTCTTTGACTATCAAATGATAAACTTCCTTATCTTTGATCGCTGGTTTTAAAAATATATTCGGCACGAGTAATAGAATCGGCGGCCACTTTTTGTAGCGGTAGCTTATCAGAATCAAGCCATCACCCTCTTTCGACTCTAATACTATACTATAAAATTGATTATGTCAATACTAAAATTAAATAAATTAATATATTGATTAAAAATATTAATATTTGTTTATTTTATTATTAAATAGAAGCGGCTTGTCAAGAGGGGACCAATAAAACCATAAAAATCTCTTTCATCTCATAGACGTTTGTATTATAATGATAATGCTTAAATATGATAAAGATAGATAATAGTCGACATATTTTTAATTCTTAATTAAAAAGTAATTGCATATTTCTCTTTACAGCGTAAAATCTTTTGCTATAATACAATAGTTAGGTGTGTGATACTTTGGAAAAGCAAAAAATATCTCTTATTTCAAACATTCTTCAAGGCAATCAACGCGACCAACAAATTTTTAAATGCCACGGAAAAGTGGATGATCGTGGTCAGCAATGGGTGTTTGATTTTGAAAA
>CAYOYG010000003.1:7079-20871 GCA_964408135.1 uncultured Eubacteriales bacterium
ACCGTCGATAGTAGTTTTGATTTTGTGGTTGAAATTCCTAAAGATAATAAATTAGGTGATTATGCAAGTAATGTCGCGATGCAACTCACGAAAGTATTAAAACAAAATCCAAGAGTATTAGCCCAACGAATTATCGATTCCTTTGATTTTAAAGCCGCCAAGGTGAATCGAATTGAAATTGCTGGTCCTGGTTTTTTAAACTTCTTTATGGAAAATGATTCCATTGTTTCTGCGATTAAACAAATCCTTGATAAAGGCGCTCAATATGGAAGATTAACACTCGGAAAAGGCAAGACCTACAATGTTGAATTTGTCAGTGCCAACCCAACTGGTAGTTTACATCTTGGTCATGCTCGTCAAGCGGCGATGGGGGATTCTATTTGTCGAATTCTCGATGCGTGTGGTTATGATGTCACCCGTGAATATTATATTAATGATGCTGGTAATCAAATTCATAATTTAACGATGTCGGTACTTGCTCGATACCATCAACTCTTCCAACCAGATTATCCAATGTTTGAAGAAGGGTATCATGGTAGTGATATTATCGACATTGCGGTTAAACTAAAAGAAGAATACAAAGACAAATTTTTAAATGTCCAAATCAATGATGAAAATTATTGGCTGGTTCGCAATAAAGCGGTCAAGATTCAACTTGATCGCATCAAAGAAGACTTAAAGTTTTATCGTGTTGATTACGAAGTATGGTCAAGTGAAACGGCCATTCGTGATCGAGGCATGGTCGAAAGAACCATTGCTATCTTAAAAGATTTAAATGTCTTGTATGAAAAAGATGGCGCTACTTGGTTTAGAACAACCGATTACGGCGATGATAAAGATAGGGTCTTGATTAAATCCGATGGAACCTATACCTATATCACACCCGATATTGCCTATCATATCGATAAACTATCCCGCGGATTTGACTATTTAATTGACTTACTAGGGGCCGATCATCATGGGTATATTAATCGGCTAAAAGCAGCGATTATCGCCTGTGGGAATACCGACGATAAACTCACCGTTGAAATCGTTCAAATGGTTCGATTACTGAAGAATGGCGAAGAATTTAAAATGTCAAAAAGAAGCGGAAATGCCATTACATTACGCGAATTGTGCAATGAAGTTGGCCTCGATGCTACACGCTACTTCTTTGCCGCTAGATCGGCTTCATCTCATATGGATTTCAATATGGATTTAGCCACAAGCAAGTCCTCTGAGAATCCGGTCTTCTATGCGCAATATGCGCATGCAAGAATGAGTTCTATTCTGGAGCAAGCGAAAGTCAAAATCGAAGTAAAACCAGTCGTTAGTTATCTTGATTTAAAACTACCAAGTGAAATTGATTTAATTAAGCAATTAATTGAATTCCCAGCTACCGTCGCGGATGCTGGAAAAACACTATCGCCATACAAGGTAGCCAATTATATTCAAAAGCTTGCGCAATTATTCCACAGTTTCTATGCCGACTGCAAAGTGATCGATGAAACAAATGTTTCGTTAAGTCTTCAAAGACTCGATCTCGTCAAAGCGGCGATGATTGTCTTAAGAAATGCGCTCGACCTTATCGGAGTAAGTGCTCCAACCAGCATGTAGTTATCAAGGGGGAAAATACAATGGTGCAAAAAAAATCAATGACAGATGTCGCTTACAAATTATTACAAGATAAAAAAGAAAAATTATCGTTTGAACAACTCTGGAGTGGAATTACCAAAGAATTAGCCTTCACCGAAGATCAAGCTCGTGCACGGATTGCTTCTTTTTATACCCAACTCATTATCGATGGACGTTTTGTCACATTAGGTGAAAATGTCTGGGATTTAAGAGAAAGATGCACCTTTGATAAAGTTCACATCGATATGAATGATGTGTATGTGGAAGATGACGATGAAGAAATTGAAATTGATGATGAAGTTGAAGAAGATGAAGTCGTCGAAGATGAAGAGATCGACGGCGACGAAGAAAAAGAAGTAGATGAAGAATATTAAATCGCATTATCTTGAAAAAGTAAAATTCTTTTGCTAGTATATAAAAGGGCACATCAATGTCTCCTATACGGGGACATTTTTATTTTTATCGAAAGGGGGACATTTTATGGCAAAATACATTTTTGTAACAGGGGGCGTCGTTTCTGGACTGGGTAAAGGTATCATGGCGGCATCACTCGGGTTGCTTTTAAAAGAACGAGGATTAAAAGTATTTGTGCAGAAATTTGACCCTTATCTCAACGTTGACCCTGGGACAATGTCACCACTCCAACATGGCGAAGTTTTTGTCACCGCCGATGGTTGGGAAACCGATCTCGATTTAGGGCACTATGAACGATTCATCGATACCGAACTAACTCAAAACTCTTCGATTACATCGGGTCGAATTTATATGAATATTATTTCTCAAGAAAGACGTGGTGACTATTTAGGGGGAACCGTTCAAGTGGTTCCGCATGTCACTAATGAAATCAAAAGTAAAGTTTATCAAGCTGGTGCTGATTCAAACGCAGATATTGTTATCACCGAAATCGGGGGGACAGTCGGTGACATCGAATCCCTACCATTTATTGAAACCATTCGCCAAATTCGCTCCGAACTCGGAAAAGAAAATGTTCTTTTTGTCCATACAACCTTAGTACCGGTTGTGACACCAAGTTACGAATTAAAAACAAAACCAACCCAACACAGTGTGAAGGAATTACGTTCCTTTGGGGTTCAACCAGATATTATTGTATGTCGTAGCACAGAAGAATTAGGTGATGATATCAAAGAAAAGATCGCTTTATTCTGTGACGTTCCAAAAGCAGCCGTCATAGCTGTGAAAGACGAAAAAATCTTGTATCAAATTCCGATTGAAATCAATAAACAAGGATTTGATAGTATAGTTTGTAAACAATTCGGCTTTAAAAATGGCAAAGTAGATTTGAGTAAATGGAAAGATTTAATCACTAAGATTAAGAAAGCCAAACATGTTGTAACGATTGCCTTAGTTGGTAAATATGTGAAGCTACACGATGCTTATTTATCGGTTAGTGAAGCCTTATACCATGCTGGTTATAACAATATGTGTAAAGTCGAAATTAACTGGATTGATTCGGAAGAACTCGATGAAACCAACTATCAAGAACGCTTAAAAGATGCCGATGGGATTTTAGTTCCTGGTGGCTTTGGGGGACGGGCTTTAAATGGCAAGATTTTAGCGATTCAATATGCCCGCGAAAATAAGATTCCTTTCCTAGGTATTTGTCTTGGTATGCAACTCGCCATCATTGAATTTGCTCGCAATGTTTGTGGTTGGAGTCAAGCCGACTCGACCGAATGGACTCCGGGAACAAGAACCCCAATTATCGACATTATGGAAAGTCAAAAAGATTTACATAAACTTGGTGGTACGATGCGTTTAGGTAACTATCGCTGTCTATTAAAAAAAGGTAGCTTAGCGGAGTCGGTATATCAATCCAATGAAATCTTAGAAAGACATCGTCATCGCTATGAACTCAATAACGAATATCGTAATCCTTTAATTAGTAAGGGTTTAGTCATCTGTGGGACAAGCCCCGACGATCGCTTGGTCGAAATGATCGAACTAAACGACCATCCATACTTCATCGCGACCCAAGCACATCCAGAATTTAAGTCGCGCCCATTACGACCACATCCTTTGTTTGATGGCTTGATTAAAGCAGCAGGTAAGATAAGATAATTATGGTGCTCTATATTACCATTGCTTTTCTTGGACTCGCTGCAACTGGATTTTATTTGGGGGTACGAACACACCCTGATGAACGAAAAAGAAAGAAAGACGACGATGATTATTTCGATGACTGGGATTAATTTTCCTTCCGAGAATGATTCATCTTGCGTTCATACGTTTAGTATGATACACTAATTAAGACTTACTTTGGACACATAAGTGTCTAAGGCGGAAGGAGACGAAAACATGAAAGAAAAAATTCATCCAAAGTACTACGCAGTCAAAGCAAAGTGTTCGACCTGCGGTGCAGAATTCGACATCGGTTCAACCAACAAAGAAGTTCGCGTTGACTCATGCTCAAATTGCCACCCATTCTACACTGGTAAACAACGGTTTGCTCAAGTGGCTGGACGTGCTGATACATTCATGAAGAAATACGGATTAAAGAAATAGTTTAAAAAGACTCGCGAGAGTCTTTTTTGTTGAAAAATCTATGCTATAATAGGAACAGATTGGAGCGGAGATTATGAAAATTATGTTTGCAAGCGACCTCCATGGTTCACTCCATTATACGCAACGATTAATCACGCTTTACTTAATCGAGAAGCCCGATTATTTGGTCTTGCTTGGCGATTATTTGTATCATGGACCACGTAATCCTTTACCACTTGATTATAATTCTCAGGCGGTTGCTGCTTTATTAAATCAATACAAAGATAAGATTATTGCGATTCGTGGTAATTGTGAAAGTGAAGTCGATGAAATGTTACTGGATTTTCCTTTGGTCAATCATAGTTATATTTTATGTGATGGTCAAAAGATGTTTCTCACCCATGGTCATATCTACAATGAAGAAAATTTAGGTCATTTATCCAAGGGCGATATTTTAATTCGTGGTCATTTCCACCTCCCTTTCTATAAAATGATTCAAGGTATATTGGTCTTATCGCCTGGTTCAATATCGTTGCCTAAAAAAGAATCTGCTCATGCGTATATGATCTATGAAAACCAACAATTTATGATTAAAGATATCGATCAAAACGATATCACAAACGATGTTAAGAATCAGTCGGAAACGATACCTTATTAGATACAGATCAAGACAAGGAAGTGTTATGAGTGATGTATCAAAAATATAATGAAGGATGGATTGAAGTGATTACTGGTTGTATGTTTGCTGGTAAAACCGAAGAATTAATTCGGCGCATCAATATTCTTCACTACGCGAAAAAAGTAATTCTTGTGATTAAACCAAAAATCGATAATCGCTACAGCGTTGATGAGATTGCATCGCATTCTGGTTATCGGGAAAAAAGTTACACCATTGCTCGTTCGATGGAGATTTTGGATTATGTCACCGACGATACCGAAGTCGTTGCCATTGATGAAGCGCAATTTTTAGATAAAGACCTTGTTTTAGTCTGTGAACATTTAGCCAATCGTGGCATTCGTGTAATGGTGGCTGGTCTAGATAGTGATTTTCGGGGCGAACCATTTGGAGTTATGCCTGAATTATTGGTGCGCGCGGAATTTGTCACCAAACTCAGCGCCGTTTGTGTGAAATGTGGCGCTCCTGCCACCAAAACCCAACGTTTGGTTAATGGAGAACCAGCGGATTATCATGATCCAATTGTCTTAGTCGGGGCTTCCGAAGCGTATGAACCACGTTGTCGCCATTGCCATGAAGTCAAGAATGCACCCAACATTTCCGACCAACCTTGTAAATAAGTATGTTAAAGAAATATATTGGTGATCGGGCTTTTTATAAAAAAGTCCTTATTATTGCTTTGCCTGTCGTTCTTCAACAACTGTTATTAAATACATTTAGTATCATCGATACCGTCATGGTCGGTTCGATTTATCGCGGAGTAGCTGGTGTCGGGATAGCGGCTCAAGTCGATATGATTATTTTTACCATTGTCTTTGGTATGAATGTTGGTATTGGTATCTATATTGCGCAATTTTATGGGGCTAAAGACCAAGAAAATATGAAAAATAGTTTTGCACTAAATATTATTCTATCGGTAGCATTTGTCTCGTTAATGGTCATCGTCGTCTTGCTATTTCCAGAGCCAATTATTCGGATATTCTCGCAAGACCCCGAAGTCATTGAACAAGCCTTAAAATACATTCGAATATCCGTATTTTCGTATTTATCCAATGCGATATCCTTTGCTTTTATTGTGGCGTATCGTAACATTCAAAAAACGAAAGTACCGCTCTATATTACCGCCTTTTCTCAATCTTTTAATGTCTTATTCAATTACTTACTCATTTTTGGAATTGGTCCTTTTCCAGAACTTGGTGTTCAAGGTGCGGCGATTGCGACCGTTATCGCTACCACCATTGCGGTCGTGGTTCATCTTATCTATGCGATTAAGACGAAACAAGCATTTTTACCCAAACTCACTAATTTTCTTGCTTGCATCAAACCTGCTTTTTATATGAAAGTGATGCGGCGGGTCATTCCATTTACCGTCAATGAATGCTTCTTTAGCGTCGGGATGAGTATTTATGTCATCTTGATTAGTCGTAACTTAGGTTCGGATGCTTATGAAGGCTATCGAATGGCAGAAACCGTGGTTAATTTAATGTTTGTAGTCATCTTTGGTGTGGGCAGTTCTGTCGCCGCCATGATGGGTGAAGTATTAGGGCAAAAAGATCTACAGACAGCGGATAAGTATGGTAACTATTTCTTGTTGGTTGCTCTCATCGGTGCATTTGGTATCGCGGTAGTCAACTTTGCCTTTGCCCGACCACTAATCTGGTTATTCCAAAACGATTCCGCCGTGGTAGTTGATAATGCGATCCGCGTGATGTATGTTTATAGTATTCGCTTGTTTCTTCGTTTCTTTGTCGTGGTCTTGTTCTCCACCTTCCGAGCGGGGGGAGAAGCCAAATATGTCATGTTTTTGGATGCCGGAGTCTTATGGATTATTGGCATTCCACTCGCGGTCTTGGTTAGCTTTGTCTTCCAAGTCAAAGATGTCGCGATTTTCTATCTCATTATGCAGTTAGAACCACTCGCCCGTGTCATCATCGGTCTACGGCGTTATCAAAAACGAACTTGGATCAAAAATCTGACCGATGAAGTCGCCTTACATCAAAAATAAACAACGGCGGATAGCCGTTTTTTTATTGCACAATCCCCTAAAACAATCTACAATGAGAACATACCAATGGAGGTGGTTTTGATGAAGAAAAGAATCGCATTATTTTCACCTGGACCAACCAACTTAACACCGGCTGTCTTGCAATCGTTTCAACAAGAATTGATTCATCACCGGGGAAAAGCGTTTCGTAGTTTATATCCAAGTCTATGTAATAAATTAAAGACTGTCTTTCAAACTAGTGCTGGGGAAACCTTAGTCTTAACGGGCAGTGGAACCCTAGGATTGGATGCTGGACTAGCTTCTTTATTTGTCAAAAAGGATAAAGTCATTGTAATAAGTAATGGCTACTTTGGTGAACGACTTTCCATGATGGCTAAAAAATATGGATTAAATGTCGTCGAGATGGTTCAAGAATGGAGCCAACCTTTTGTATTGTCAAAGGTTGAAAAACTCTTGCAAGAAAATACAGATGCCAAAGCTCTACTCGTCGTTTATAGTGAAACCTCGACAGGTACTAAACAAGATCTTCAAGGATTAGGTAAGTTAGTCAAATCCTATTCAATGTTATTTATGGTCGATGCCATCAGTGGGCTATTATTTAATGATTTTTACTTTGATGATTGGCATGTTGACTATGCCGTTTCATCTTCCCAAAAAGGATTTGGATTACCACCCGGCCTAGCTTTTGTCGCCCTTAGTCCCCTTGCTTTAAGTAAACTTCATGATCAAAATCTCAATTATTATATTTCCTTAAAAGATAATCTTGAAGTGCGTAATACCACCGGGTCAACGCCCTCAACACCAGCCATTCATATGATGCAAGCTCTTGATGTAGCCATAGATGAAATTTTAGCCAAAGGAGTAGTTGCTTATCAAAAGAGGGCAAAAAGCATTCTTCGAAAATTAAAAAAGGAATTGATACCACTTGGGTTTGTGCCTTTATGCAAACAAAAAGACCAAACCTATGGGGTCCTTGGTTTATATACTCCTAGTGGTGTGACAAGTAGTGCATTACAAGATTATCTACTCGAACATCATCAAGTCTATATTGAAAAAGGCATTGCGAAGTTCGCTAATAAGATGATTCGTATCGGCGTAATGTCGCAAGTAAGTGATAAAGAAGTCAAAGCACTTATTACTGGCATTAAGGAGTATATCTATGAGTTCAATCATCAAGAATAACGCGATTTTTATTGATTTTAATAAAGACTATTGCCACGATAGTGGTCAACTTTTAAATAGTGCTTTATTTACCAAAGTATTACGTAGTTATATTCAATACTTAAACAATAACCGCGACCTATGGTGGTGGGAATTTATTGTTTTTTTTCCATATAAAGAAGATGAATTTGTGCGTGAATTTATCTATCTATTTAAGATGTTCATTCATTTTAAATATGGAGAAATTCAACATGACTTTTTAGCTCATCGCAAGACTTTAGAAGTCTTTGTGGAAGGACTTTATGACTATTGGCGTAAGTTTGAGCGTTATTCGTTGCTTTTAAAAAGCAATGCGAAGGAAGGTATCGATGATACTACTTTCATCGATAGTGAAAATGACTTCCATGCCTTAATTTTAAAAACCTATCGTAAAATTTCAAAAACCATCATAGGAGAAGGCTATAAGGTGTATCGTCAATTGATTGCTGGTAGTAATGTTGGAGTGATTGCTGCCAATCTCTATGTTCCTTTACCTACGCCTTATTTATTTTTAAAAAATATTCGTGTTATCACGACGATTATCTTACATATTCCATTTATTATTTATCCAAAAAACACGAAGCGAGATGGAATATTTAAAGAAGCAAGCCCTGACATCCTTGCTCATTTAAGTGTGAAAGAAAATGCATGGTTTTGCTTTCCAATTATGGTGGGGGATCTACTCGCACTTGTCTATGCCAGCGATGAATATATGAATATTTTAATCGCTTTAGGAAACTTATTTGCCCCGGCTAAAGAAAGTGTCTATCAAAAACGCAAACCCGATATCATCTATATTTATGGAGAAGAATCATGTGTGGTTAGTGAGCCGGTTTTTATCCACGATACTGAAAATGATATCTATGTAGGAGTCGCACCAAAATGTGAAGAAATCACCTACTTTGGTTATCTAAAGAAGATGTTATTAACGCTGCATAATTTAAAGAAAATTAATCAAAAGTTATTACCAATCCATGGGGCGATGGCTTCCTTAATTTTCAAAGATGGCAGTAAGAAAAACATTGTATTAATGGGCGATTCAGGCGCCGGGAAATCTGAGACTCTCGAAGCCTTGCGGATTCTAGGTGGGAAAAAGATTTCCAGGACGAAGATTATCTTTGATGATATGGGTTATTTGAAAATCAAAGACAATCAAATTTATGGTTATGGAACCGAAATTGGGGCGTTTGTGCGTATCGATGATCTTGATAACGGGTATGCCTATGAGCATATGGACCGGGCCATTTTTATCAATCCCGATAAAAGTAATGCTCGTTTGTTAATCCCTGTTTCACCATATCAAGATATTGTTCGTGGAGAAAAAGTCGATATGTTCTTTTACGCAAACAATTACGATAATCAATATGGGTTACGCTTCTTTAAAGAAAGCGAACAAGCCAAAAAAGTCTTTATCCAAGGGCAACGGATCGCCAAGAAAACCACCACGGAAACCGGATTGGTTTCCAGTTATTTTGCCAATCCATTCGGTATGATTCAATGGAAAGATAAGAGCGAAAAAGTCATTGATCGTTACTTTGCTAAGTTTTATGAAGCTAAATTACCGGTCGGAGAAATCTATACGCGTTTGGGTCTTGATGAAGGATTAGAAGGACCACTAACGGCAGCAAAGGCCTTACTGGATTATCTAAAAAAAGAATAATTATACCTTGATAAGCCCTCTTTCCATGAAATGGAAGGGGGGCTTTTCCTTCTTTTCATTAAAAATGAATAAATTGCAAATGTAAGCCTTTCCATTAGCGAAAAGTATCTTGTAAATCCTATGGTTTTTGTTAAAATGTAAGCATTCATGAAAAGGAGAACATTTATGGATAATAAACTGACGAAGAAGTTTGGTCTGTTTACCGCGATTGCCATGGTTGTTGGCATTGTCATCGGTTCAGGCGTCTTCTTCAAAGCGCAAAACATTCTAAATTTGACAGAAGGTAATCTAACCGTTGGGATTATTGCTTGGGTAATTGGTGGCGTCATTATGATCGTCTGTGCCTATACCTTTGCAGTTATGGCCACAAAGTATGAGAAAGTGAACGGCGTTGTTGACTATGCAGAAGCAACTGTCGGTAAGAAATATGGTTATTACGTTGGTTGGTTCATGGCGACCATTTACTACCCAACACTAACTGGTGTCCTTGCTTGGGTCTCGGGCCGTTATTTCTGTGATTTGTTTGGTTGGAGTCCAGTCGGCGCTGAAACATTGGCTGTTGCTGGCTGTTTCTTAGTCTTGAGTTATGCTTTAAACTCTTTATCACCAAAGTTGGCAGGTAAATTTCAAGTCTCTGCCACAGTGATTAAGTTAATTCCTCTGATTTTAATGGCAATTGTTGGAACGATTGCTGGACTTGTTAATGGTACAACTCTAGCAAACTTCCAAAACGCTCTACCAGCAAGTGGCACAGGGAAAGCTCTCTTTGCTTCTGTTGTTGCTACCGCCTTTGCTTATGAAGGTTGGATTATTGCGACCAGCATCAATGCGGAATTAAAAGATGCGAAAAAGAATCTTCCACGCGCTTTAGTGGGGGGAACGATTCTTGTTATGGCCGTCTATATTTTCTACTTCATCGGTGTTGCCGGTGGTGCCAGTGTGAGTGAACTCCAAAACGTCGGTGCTCGCGCTTCCTTTATCAATATCTTTAGTTCTGTTGGCGGAACCGTCTTGATGGTGTTTGTAGTTATTTCCTGTTTAGGCACACTCAATGGTTTGATGCTTGGTTGTACACGTGGTCTTTATGCTTTGGCCGTCCGCAACAAAGGACCAAAGCCAGAAGCGTTAAAACAAGTCGATAACGTTACCAATATGCCGACGAACTCAGCAATCCTCGGTCTATTGTTATCGAGTATTTGGTTGGTCTATTTCTTTGGTGCAAATCTAGTGGCTACGCCATGGTTTGGTAGTTTCAGCTTTGACAGTTCCGAACTACCAATTGTAACGATCTATGCAGCATATATTCCAATTTTTGTCTTAATGATTAAAAAGGAAAAAGACCTACCTACATTTAAACGCTTTGTTGCTCCGATTGCCGCGATTGTCTGCTGTGCCTTCATGGTCTTCGCCGCTATCTATGCTCATGAAATGCGCATTGTCTTCTATTTGATTATCTTTGTTGTCTTTATGTTTGTCGGTTTCTTATTTGATCGCAAAAACAAAGTCCAAGATTAGATACAAGAAGATCGCTTCGGCGATCTTTTTTTTGTTATAATAGAGAATAAGAGGTGATAAGTATGAAATATCGGATGGTTCATAACAATTACAATGTCTTTGACTTAACAAAAAGTCTCGATTTTTATACCAAGGTTCTTGGCTTTCATGAAGTGAAACGCCGGGACAATGATCGTTTTACCCTGGTCTTTCTAGAAGATTATACCAAACACTATCAAATTGAATTAACCTACTTAAAAGGGCGTAAAGAAAAATACGATTTAGGCGACAATGAAATTCATCTAGCCGTTCGGGTCGATGATTATGAAAAAGCGTATTTAGAACATAAAGCCATGGGCATCGTCTGTTATGAAAATAAAGAAATGGGTCTCTACTTTATTGAAGATCCAGACGGTTATTGGATTGAAGTATTAAAGGAAAAATAAACCAAGAAAAGGGCATGGTGAAAACAAAAATGGAACGTAGATTAAAAGTGACGTGTGTCGACTATGCTCACGATGGACGAGGAGTCGCAAGAGTCAATAATTTTCCGATCTTTATTGAAAATTTGCTCGTCGGAGAAGAAGCTAATATCGTTATAACCAAAGAAATCAATGGTAAGTATTATCTAGGTCGGGTGGAAGAATTATTAAAAGTTTCCCCACAAAGAATTAAACCATTGTGTGAAAACTATAAGTATTGTGGTGGTTGTCAACTCCAACATATGACCTATGAAGAACAACTGCGGTTTAAGCACGACAGAGTGTATGAAGTATTAAAACGTATCGGTGGAGTAGAGACAGAAGTCTTACCGGTTATCGGCATGGATAATCCTTGGAAGTATCGCAATAAAGTCCAAGTTCCTTTTGGTGATTCTCATCATGGATTAATCGCGGGATTTTACCAAAAAGGCACGCATCAAATCATCGATATGGAGAAATGTTATATCGAAGATGAAGAAGCGGATAAAGTCATAGTTAGTTTAAAGAAAATCTTTAAAAAGCTAGAGATTGAACCTTACAATCATAGTGATCATAGTGGCGTTATTCGCTATGTATTAGTTCGTAAATCCAACTATAATCAAGATATTATGGTGGTTTTAATTACAAGAACCAATATCCTACCAAAGAAAGAAAGTATACTAAAAGAATTAATCCAACGGCACCCAAACTTAAAAACCGTGATTCAAAACATCAATCCAGATCGTACCAATGTCATCTTGGGCGAACAAGAACGTGTCTTATATGGGGATGGTTTTATTGAAGATAAAATCTGTGATTTGTATTTTAAGATATCGTCTAAATCCTTTTATCAAGTCAATCCGATTCAAACTGAAGTTTTATATAACAAAGCCCTTGAATATGCCAACATTCAAAAAACAGATATTGTTCTTGATGCCTATTGTGGTGTCGGAACCATTGGACTTATTGCGGCGAAAGATGCTAAATATGTTTTAGGGGTTGAAGTGGTCGAAGATGCGATTTATGATGCGGAAGAAAATGCGCATCGCAATCAAATTAAGAATGCGGAATTTCTCTGCTTGGACGCCACTGAATTCATGATGAAAACCAATAGTAAGTTTGATGTCGTATTGGTCGATCCTCCTCGCCAAGGATGTAGTCCTCAATTTTGTCATTCATTATTAAAAATGGAACCAAGAAAGATTGTTTATATCTCATGTGAACCTTCTTCCTTAGCTCGTGATCTAGTGATTTTACAACAAAAATACAGTGTTAAGAAAGTTCAACCAGTCGATATGTTTCCTCAAACCTATCACGTGGAGACAGTTGTGTTGCTAAGCACGAAATAAATATTGAAGAAGTTATTTATTCTTAGGGGGAGGTTCAGGTATGTTCTTTAGAAAAAAAGCTTATTTTTATGAGATTGTTTTTACTAATGAGTTCTACATTGATGGAGTCGATGTTTTTAATAATAATCATCGAATTGAAATGAAGAAAATTGATATTAAACTCCCTTTTAATGTATCGTATTCATGTTTAAATGAAAGCACATTGTATAAAATACTTGGAATGAGTTCAAATTTTAGTATTGCTATAAGCAATGTAAGAGATTTTTGCATCATAAGTTTTATTACTTCTAAAGATTTTTTAAAGGCACATAAAAATAGAGATATTACTATAAACTCTAATGAAAGAAATCTTGAGTTAAAACTTGCGGTAGTTGCATCTATATTGTCCAAAGATTTAGAAAATAACAATAATTATTATTCTGAAAATTACCGAAGAAAGGCAGTTATTGAAAAAATACAAGAGTCATTTAAGGTGACTTATTATGGTCTACTGATAGAAGATGAATACGATTTTCACTTTCGCGAGAATATCAATAAGTCCAATTTTTATGGTTGGCAAGATGAAGGTACCGCATCATATTATGATAATTACGAAAACGCCTTAAAAAATGTGAAACTTAATTTGTGTGATTTTTCAAAAGTCAGAGATTCTCACGGATATCAAATTAATTTATAAAACTTAAAATACAGTGATAGCAGCAAAGTCTAGTTTCTCTATTGTTTTAATAGAATATTCTACACGAATTAATATTTTCTTGCGTAAGGTAACATACGTGGAGTCTATCACGTTGCTTTCATTAAAATAGCACTTGTTATATACTTGACACATAC
>CAYOYG010000004.1:0-17883 GCA_964408135.1 uncultured Eubacteriales bacterium
GTACATTGAGCAGCCACTCCACCGATATAGGCCGCATAGCCATCCCCTTGTTGATTTTGAAAGTGATCATCGCGATCGCCCATAAACAAGATAGGAACTGGATAAGCAGCTTTAGCGGCGAGATACACATTGGTCGCAACCGAGCTACGACGGGCTAAAATACCATCAATCAGTCCTTCAAGAAAACCAAAATCTTGATAATGACCGGAAATCTTTAAAACAGGTTCCATTGGCGTAATATGATCACCATCATTTAAAGCCTCAATTTTAATACTTTCAGGATGATTCGCAAAGGTATGAATTAATGCAATACTTTCATCTAACCCACAAACAATCCCGCTACCTCTTTGAAAGAACTGCATAGTCACAACGGCATCTTTACGATGTTGTTCAACAATCTTAGAAGTTTTTAAAAAATAAACAGCAGAATACCATCCATCCTTGACTCTCGGGTCAAATTTAAAGGTTTCATTTGTCAAACGTGCAATTTTACCTTGAATTTTTAAATCAATTTCTTTCATAAATTCACCCCGTGATTAACGATTAAGCGTTTGTAGTTTTGCTACTTTTTTCCGATTTAAGTCTTTGAGTATTGCAAGAAGTACTTTTTTAGCGCCTTCATAGTCATTCAAATCAATGATTGAAGAATTGGTATGAATATTTCGAGCACAGATACAATGGGTCAACGTCAGTGTTCCGCCATTCGCCTTATGAACAACTCCTGCATCAGTACCGCCAAGCGAAATATAATATTGGTATGGAACTTTCATTTTATCACACATCACTCTTTGATAATCGAGCAATGCTGGAAATGCAATCATTGCCCCATCGACAAAACGCGAGAGAACACCTTTACCAAGTTGACCATATTCCGATTTATTCCCTCCCATATCGCTAGCTGGGGAGCAATCGAGAATGATAACAAAATCTGGTTGAATCATATTCGCTACGGTGGTTGCACCACGCAAACCAGCTTCTTCTTGAACACTTGCTCCGACATAAAGGTCATAGGGTAGTTTGACATTTTTTAGACTTTGCAGAATTTCAATTCCTAAAATGCAGCCATATCGGTTGTCAAATGCTTTGGAGAGAAGTCTTTCCCCACCATTTAATTCAACAAAATCACCGCGAAGAACGACACTATTATTTAATTTAATTCCTTTTTGATAGACTTCTTCTTTACTTTTACAACCAATGTCTACAAACATATCAGTAGCTTTCATTGGTTTTTCACGCAGTTCAGGGGTTAAACGATGTGGTGGAATAGTATCGATGACTCCATCAATTAATTCTCCCTTATCGGTTTGAACATAGACACGTTGAGCCATTAATGTTTGATCCCAAATTCCAGAAGGCAAGTCATTGAATTTAATGGTTCCGTCGTCGAGTATTTGGCCAATGCGAAAGCCAACTTCATCCATGTGGGCTAGCACCAAAACTTTCAGTGGGTTTTGATCACCACATTTTTTGTGGGCAATAATCGATCCTAGATTATCATAAAGTATTTCATCACAAAGTGGTTCATAGTATTTTTTGAGCACTTGAGATACATACTTTTCATTTCCAAAAACACCGACAGCTTGCGTGACTTCACGAAAAAGTTTTTTTCTTGATTGATTTAATGGCATATTAATCCTTCTTTCTCAGCAAAATGCGGTAAATAGTCTGACCCATCGCTCGAAAGCGACGTTCATATTCCGTTTCTGCGTCGTTGTCTATAAGTATATAATTTTCTTGCTTATCTATCAATTCAAATTTTTCGTTTTGAATGACTTCTAATGTATAGCGATACAAATCGTAATTATCGCTTTTAAAAGCAATCAATCCATTCGCTTTTAATATCTGATGATATTTTGACAAATAGGTTGGTGAGGTAAGCCGTCTTTTTTCGTGTCGGGCTTTCGGCCATGGATCTGAGAAATTTAAATAGATGCCACTTACAGCGTCCTTAGCGAACAATTCTTCAATTAACTCAGCATGTATCAACATAAATCGTAAGTTCGATAATTGAGCTTCTTCGGCTTTTTTCACGGCAATAGCTAAAACGGTAGGTTGTAATTCAATCCCAATAAAATTGTAGTGAGGATACTTTTTAGCCATCGTAGTGATAAAATCACCCTTTCCGGTTCCAATTTCAAGGAAGAGTGGTTGAAAAAGCGCAAAGGCTTTTTCAATTTCACTTTGCGCTCGGCTTCGTATGATAAATTCACTGGTATCTAAATACGGCTTAGCCCATTTTTTCTTGCGTTGTCTCATAATTGATTTAACTTTTTTAACGCTTCATAATAAATGGCGACTCCGTCGAGCAAATCATCGATATGTAGGCATTCATTTGGACTATGAATATTGCCACTTCCCCGACCATTTTCCGGAAATTCCATTCCATAAGCCACAGTATTAATGGTTTGACGAGCATACGTCCCACCACCAATAGTAAATGGCTTGCTAGTTTGATCATGTGTCACCTTTTGATAAACCTCGAGTAGTGCTTGAATAAAAGGTGATTTTGGGTCGATAAAAAGTGGTTTTGAATCACTTAATACGCGACCTTCATGCATGGCATGACTATGTAGATTGCTGGTCATAGATCCAACATTAATATCATTTGGATAACGGATATTCAATATAAAACGATATTGATTGTTGAGATATTGACCAAGTCCGACATTGACGGTCAATGGTCCCATTAACGAACCATCGTGTTGAATTCCTAATTCTTTTCCATAATAGCAAGCTAAACAGCGACCAAAATGCTGGCAAAGTGCGCTGTCGGTATTTTTCGCTAAAAATTGCAACAAATGAGTTAAAGCATTTACTCCATACATAGGTGTTGATCCATGGGCGGCTTTGCCTTGTAATTTTAAAACGGTCACTCCATTTTCAACTCGATATTCACCTTGAAGTTCTTTCTTTGCTAAATACTTTTCAAATTTAGCCTTAAAATCAACTTCTTTTTTAAACACAACACGCGCTTCTTCTGGAACGGAATTGGCGACAATTCCTCCTTCAAAAGAAGCAATAAGAGCATCTTCAATCGTACCGCTATATTCAAAATTCATAATGCCCTTTTCACCATAAATTAATGGGAAAGAGGCATCCGGTGTAAATCCATAGGTTGGATGAGGTTTATGGAGACGATTGAAATAATAATCCAAACAACGGGAGCCGCTTTCTTCATTCCCCCCCACCACAATTCGAATCTTACGTTTCAAGAGAATATTTTCTTCTTTAATCAGTTTTAAAGCTTGATATGCGGCAAATGTTGGTCCTTTATCATCACTGGTTCCCCGACCATAGATTTTGCGATCTTTGACGATACCACTGAATGGATCATCTTGCCAACCTTTTCCTACAGGGACAACATCAGCATGTCCGAGTACCATGACTATTTCTTGGCCTTCACCATAGGTGATTTCGGTGCAATAACCATCACAGGTATCCACTTGAAAACCATCTTTTTTAGCTAAATCTGCGATGTAGTTTAAAGCGGCAGCAACCCCCGCTCCAAATGGAGCATTTACGCCTCTTGTTTTTTCATCGTAAACCGAGCCACAACGAATCCATTTGGCTAGATTTTGAACCATCTCATCTTGACGTTGTGCAATTTTTTGCTTCAAATCCATACAATCATCTCACTTTTCTTTATTTAGGATTTTCGAACAACCTTAGCTGTTTTTAAGGCAAAATAAATGGGTGGTGTAATAATGGCCCCAGCAGCCATTTCCAAAAAGCCATTGGCAATTAATACACCTGAGAATATCTTCCAAAATGTGTTTGACGCGAAGTAAGCTTGTAATTCGCTAATGGTTGGACCAAAAGCATACATCAGTGGTAAAACTAGGCTAGTATGAATAAAAACAAGTACTGCCGAGACAATTGTCACACTGACAACATGTCTGACTTTTGAGTCGCGATAGCGTTTATTTAGATAGATGGCAACAAGTCCAGCGATGATTCCAAAGAGAACTCTTGGTAAAACGCTAACGACTGGATTTCTAAAAAGCAAATCAAATGGGCTATTTGGAGCAACCCATGCACGTAAACAGGATAATAATCCAAAGGCTAATCCACCAATGGCACCACCTTTTAATTCAAATAAAAACGCCATAATCAAGACAACGACAGGAATAATCGTAACGGAAACTCCAGCCACTGGAATATATCCTAGTGGTGTAAAAGACATAATCGTTATAATAGCGATAAACATCGCATAAATGGTAATTTCTCGAACATTATTGTTTCTCATTTTCCTTTTTCTCCTTATAATTACGGTTGTAAATTTCATACAATCCATATAATAATAGCTCTTTGTCGACAATAATTGGTTCACGACAAGCAGGAGCCACCACTGAGGTTAATCCCCCGGTCATGATACGGGTACATTTCTTCCCCATTTCAAGTTCGAATCGTTGAATCATGCCATCGACCATTGAAGCGGCTCCATATACGAAGCCTGAATTCATACTGTCTGGTGTATTATTGCCGATTACTCGTTTTGGCATAATCAGACTGATGGTCGGTAATTGCGAAGCGGTTCGCGTTAATGCTTCCGCAGATAATTTTAATCCTGGAGAGATAGCGACGCCGGCGAATGTACCATTTTCATCGATAGCAATAAACTTGGATGCCGTTCCTAAATCGACTACGATGGCTGGTAATTTATAGCGAACAATCGCCCCAACGCAGTCTCCGATTAAGTCAGCCCCAACTTCGGATGGATTATCGGCTTTGATTTTCAAGCCTGTTTTGACACCTGGTGCCAAAATGAGGGGATCGATCCCACACACACGCTTAATCGTTGCCGTAATCACCTTGGTTAATTCAGGAACAACCGAAGCTAAAATCGCGCCTCGTGCATCCATTGAATTAATCCCTTTAGAAAAAAATAATTCCTTCAAGGTATAAGTAAATTCATCGACACTCTTATAGCGATCAGACCTTGTACGAAAGGTCGCCACTAAATGATTGTCTTTGAATGCACCAATTACCAGATCAGAATTACCCAAATCAAATGTAACTATCATTCATATTTCACGCTCCTTGTTCCAATCCTTATTCATAAGGTATCGGACAACTTAATTATAATTAAATATGGGCTTTAAGTCTAGAAATTTCTTCTTCGGTCAAAAGTCGATACTGACCGAGGGTTAAATCAGCATCCAGAATTATATGTTGAAAGCGAATTCTTTTTAGATAAACTACCGTTAAATCAAACATCGCAAACATGCGTTTAATCTGATGATATTTTCCTTCGTGCAGAATGATATTCAAATGATTACTTCCGAAATTTATAATAGAGGCTGGACGACATAAATCACCATCTTCTAATGTTACTCCTTGGGCAAACTCAGCAACTAGACGCTGGGGAAAATCTTGATCCAAAACGACATAATATTCCTTTTCAACGTGATGTTTGGGGGCTAATAAGCGGTGGGCTAACTCTCCATCATCGCTGATCAGTAAAAGTCCTTCTGTATCTTTGTCTAACCGCCCGAGTGGAAACAACGAACGATGAGCATATTCTGGGATTAAATCTAAAACCGTCTGATGAAGCCCATCACGTGTTGCTGATACGACACCCTGGGGTTTATGCAAAAGGATATAAACATTTTTTTGGTATTGTAATAAAGTGGTGTCGACGCAAACCTTATCATGTATCTCATCGATTTTTTGATCATCTTTCGTCACGAAAATATCGTTCACTCGAACGCGTTTTTGACGAATAATTGTTTTACATTGTTTGCGACTACCACAACCACAATCGGCTAAATATTTATCGAGTCGTATCATAGAGTAATTGCCTTTTGAATGTAGAGAGTTATCGGACTTCCAGCAATGGAAAAACCCACAAAAAGATAGATTTCATTCACCGGGTCATCTGAAACAAAATTAAGATTGATTCCATGCTTATTTGCATCATTCGTTGTGGAAGCAGCTGGAACCAAATTAAACGGATCCGCATATAAAATGTTTTTCGATGGATATAATGTGTCGGTCAATGTTGTTTTTTCATTACCGCTGATTAATAAAATCTTGACTTGATTCATTTCAACGAGAACTTCATCAATGGTAACAACGATACTATATTTTCCGTTATTTAATGTCGTGGAAGAAGCTTCCAAGGTGAAGAAATTACTATAAGTCGAATAACTAGAAGCCGTTAATAATTCCTGTTTTCGTGCATTATAGGTTATTAAGTCATAATGGTCTTTTCGAAAGAAAATAAAATAACCACTGAGGATTACCAGTGTTGCCATTACAAACATCAAAAGTGTATTTATCTTCTTCAAATTTATCACCATTGGTATTATATCATAGCTGAAAGAATTTTTCATTATGACCGAAAAAAAGACCAGTTTTTATACCGGTCTTGTCGATTTTACTGAACGACTATGTTGACGATTTTATTTGGTACAACAATAACTTTTTTAATTGTTTTCCCCCGTGTATGAACTTGAACGCTTTCTAAATTAAGAGCCATAGATTCAAGCAAAGATTGTGGACTATCTTTTGCCACGATAAAAGTCCCCCGAAGTTTACCATTCACTTGAACGGCGACTTCAACTTCGTCATCATGCGTCAAATCTTCTTGATATGTTGGCCATGGTGCATATACTAGGCTCGTTTTATGACCAAGTAATTCATGCATTTCTTCACAGAAGTGTGGTGTAAAAGGATACATTAATTTGATTAATGTTTCTACATCCGCTTGCGTTAAGTATTCTTGTTTACCATATTCATTGGATAGTGTCATTAGTTTGGAAATAGCCGTGTTAAATTTTGAATTTTCTATATCACTAGAAACATCTTTAATTGCCTTATGAATCGACTTTACTAAGGCGGGAGTATAGGAATCACCTGGACGAACTTTTTCAAGGAACCGATAAACTCTTTCAATAAAACGACGGCAACCTTTGATTCCTTGTTCATTCCATGGTGTTGGTTGTTCGTATTCGCCAATAAACAAAATATACGTCCGCAATGTATCGGCTCCATACTCTTCTATTATCCCAAGTGGATCGACGACATTGCCTCTCGATTTGGACATCTTTTCCCCGTCACTACCTAAAATTAAACCTTGTGTGGTCCGTTTTTTATATGGTTCTTTGTAAGGAACGACACCTTGATCAAAGAGAAATTGATTCCAGAAACGCGAATAAATCATGTGGCGGGTTACGTGTTCCATCCCACCATTGTACCAATCCACTGGTAACCAATAATTCATGGCATCACGGCTGGCTAGTGCCTTTGAATTATGTGGGTCACTATAGCGCAAGAAATACCAACTTGAGCCAGCCCATTGTGGCATTGTATCGGTTTCGCGGCGTGCATCTTCATGACAAATCGGACATTTAACATTAATCCAATCTTCAAGTTTTGCCAAAGGTGACTCGCCATTTTCTCCTGGTTCGAAGTTTTTAATGTCCGGCAATACTACGGGTAATTGATCCTCTGGAACTGGAACTTGCCCGCAATGTGGACAATGGATGATTGGGATTGGCTCTCCCCAATAACGTTGGCGGTTGAAAGCCCAGTCTTTCATTTTGTAATTGATAGCCTTTGTACCAATATGATTATCCTCTAAAAATTCAATCATTTTTATTTTAGCGTCTTCCACCTTTAATCCATCCAAGAAACCAGAATGGATTAATATACCGTTTTCTGTATCGGTATACGGCCCTTGTTCAAGATTTCCTCCTTGGATAACTTCAACAATATCCAGATGAAATTTTTTCGCAAAATCATAGTCGCGATCATCGTGTCCAGGTACCGCCATAATAGCCCCTGTCCCATACCCCATCATGACATAGTCTGCGATAAAAATTGGAATAGCTTTTTTAGTTAAAGGATTTATCGCGTTAATTCCTTGGATGTGGACACCTGTCTTTTCCTTCACCAATTGAACACGTTCAAACTCGCTCTTCTTTCGTGTTTCTTCCCGATAGCGTTCGATTTCATCTTGATTAACTATGTGATTCTTTAATTTATTAATCAATGGATGTTCCGGAGCAATAACCATGAAAGTGGCCCCAAAAAGTGTATCAGGACGTGTCGTAAATACAGTTATGACGTCTTCCGTTTGTTCAATATTAAAGCGCACTTCTGCACCTAATGATTTCCCAATCCAATTGACTTGTTCGGTCTTAACGCGAGGTAAATATTCCACATCATCCAAGCCTTTTAGTAATGATTCTGCGTAGGCAGATATTTTCAAAAACCATACATCTTTTTCTTTTTGTTCTACTAAAGAATCACAACGGTCGCAATGACCACCTTGGGCTTCTTCATTAGCTAAGACGACTTTACAAGATGGACAATAATTGACGTAAGTTGTGCTCTTGTAGGCATACCCTTTTTTAAATAATTGCAAGAATATCCATTGGGTCCAATGATAGTATTCAGGTTGCGTTGTATCGACAGTGCGCGAAAAATCAAAAGAAAATCCAGCACTTTTTAGTTGTCGAGTAAAGGTTAGAATGTTTTGATCGGTAACAATACGGGGATGAATTCCGGTCTTAATCGCATAGTTTTCTGTTGGAAGACCAAAGGCATCAAAACCGATTGGGAATAAGACATTAAAGCCTTCCATTCGCCGCTTACGAGCAATGATTTCGATCGATGAAAAAGCGCGAATATGCCCAACATGCATCCCAGCTCCACTTGGATAAGGAAACTCGATTAGACCATAGAATTTTGGCCGTTGATCAAAATCAATCGCTTTAAATTGTTGGTTTTCATACCAATAATCTTGCCATTTTTTTTCAATTGTTTTGTGATTGTATTGTTCCATATACAAATCCTCCTTAAAAAATAAAAAAATCATTCCATCTAGGAACGATTGTTCATCGCGGTACCATCCTAGTTCATAGTGATTCACTATGCCCTTGATTGCCCATTTCGCTGGGTGAAGCGGTCTCCTCCATGGCGAGTTCATCGTCACACAATGTTATCCTTTCACTCTCGATAACTCGCTTTTTTAAAGTGCGATTGACTACTACTCCATTTCAACAGATACACATAGATTATAAGTCATTCATGCTTATTCGTCAATTATTAAAATGAGGAAGGTTAGCGGTTTTGTGTTATAATAAAAAACGGTGAGAACATGAACAATAACTTCCCTTTTTCGAACTCGAATAAACACTATCACTCCTATGACTATTATTTAAAAAATAAATATGATAGTAAGGTTTTTAAGGTCGCCTTGGATGGTGGTTTTACTTGTCCAAACCGCGATGGTAGTAAAAGTACTGAAGGCTGTATTTTTTGTTCAAAACAAGGCGCTGGTGAATTTGCTGGATCTCGCCTTGATGATCTCGACACCCAGTTTCAAAAACAGATTGATATGCTGCATCGAAAATGGCCCATTGCAAAATACATTGCCTATTTTCAAGCTTACACCAACACGTATGCTCCCCTTCCTATTTTAAAGACAAGATTTGAACATTTTATTAATCATCCTGATGTCGTTGGTTTAGCAATTGCTACCCGCCCCGATTGCTTAAGCAGTGAAGTCTTGGATTATCTTGCGGAAATAAATCAAAAAACCGATTTGTATGTGGAACTCGGACTTCAAACCATTTTTGATCAAACGGCTATCTATATCAATCGTCAATACCCGTATACGACCTTTATAAAAGCTGTGGAAGAACTAAACAAACGTAACATTAAAATTGTGGTTCATCTAATTAATGGTCTTCCCTTTGAAACCAAAGAAATGATGATTCAAAGCGCGAAAGCTATCGGTAGTCTTACGATTCATGGAATCAAGATTCATAGCTTAAACGTCTTAAAAGACACTAAATTAGCGAAATTATACGTTGAAGGAGCTTTCAAATTACAATCCCAGCAAGAATATATAGAAACCATCGTAGAACAATTACGCTACATCAAACCAGAAATAGTGATCCAAAGGATTACTGGAGATGCTAAGGTCGATGATTTAATTGCCCCTTTATGGTCGATTAAAAAAACGATTGTCATCAATGAAATTGATAAATTAATGAATCGAGAAAACATCTTTCAAGGTGATCTCTATGGAAAATAAACCACTGTCACCAGCGGTCTTAAAAGCTCACGAGTTGATCGCATTGTGTCCTCATCGTCATTTGGCCATCGATGCCACATTTGGTAATGGACACGACACTTTATATTTATCCTCATTATTTGAACATGTGATTGGTTTTGACGTCCAAGAACTTGCCTATAAACGGGCAAGTATAAGACTTCAAAATTGCCAAAATGTTACCTTAATTTTAGATAGCTTTACCCACATCAATCGCTATGTTCAATCCCCCATTGATCTTGTTTTATTTAATCTGGGTTTTTTACCAGGAAGTGATCGCAAGGTTATTACCAATGTCCAAGATGTCATTCAAGCGTTAGATCGGCTCGATCCACTCATGAACCTAAAGGCTTTCATCGTAATTGTTATCTATACTCAACATAATAACAATGATGATTTCCCCGTTTTAAAGAATTATTTAGAAACAAGAAAAAAAATCTATCGTGTTTACGATAGATTGGATCACGAAATTATTCTTCAGATTGAATACGACTAAGTGCCTTGGTTAATTGATCTGCACATGAGGTGGAACGCCGTCCACAGCGAATTCCTTGCAACTTAGCAATTACTTGGTCGACACTTTGACCTTGGATTAGTGAAGATATAGCTTTTAAATTGCCATTACAACCACCAACAAATTCAACATTTTGAATCAAACCGTTCTCGGCTTGGATTTTGATTTTGCTACTACAAACACCTGTGGGAACAAATACGATTTCTTGCATTGATAAAGTCTCCTTAAAATTCAAATGTAATTATAGTCTATCTTTCCTTGAAATGCTACTATAAGTTTATGTTATAATGAAAAAAACAGGAGGTTTCTTATGTCCCTAAAAGTAGTTGCAAAAAGAGTCTATAATGAAAATAAAATCGCTGAAGTCTTAGCTATCTATCAAAAGTTAGTCGCAGAAGTTCGCAAAGAAGATGGTTGCATTGAATACCATCTCTATCAAGATTTTAAATATCCAAATCTATTTATTATGATTGAAGAATGGCGCGATTTGGCCGCTTTTAAAGTTCATGGTGCTGCTTCTGCTTTGAAAACCTATGGACCATTGCTTGAACCATACGCCATTAAACCATTAGAAATCAATGTACTAAACAAAAGTTTATAAAAGAAAAGGGTCATCTTCGGATGACCCTTTATTTTCATTAGTCGACTTCAATTAGTCCATAACCACCATTATTACGTTTATAGACTACCGCTATTTTTTCTTCTTCATCATCACGATAGATATAGAAACTATGACCGAGTAATTCCATTGTAGCAATCGCGGTATCTAAATCCATGGTTGTAACTTGGATATTTTTAGTTTTAACTGGGATTTCTTCTAATTGTAATTCTTTGATTTCATTTAAGACAAAGGCTTTTCCTAAATTTTCACGATGTGTCCGATCCAATTTTGCTTTTGCTCGTTCAATTTGATTTTCGAGTTTATCAACAACTAGATCAATCGCAGTGTATAATTCCCGGTTAGAGACTTCGCTTCTTAAAAGAGCAAAGCGTGTTGGTATCGTCACTTCAATTTTTTTACCTTCTGGTTGAAGCGATACGACTACACGGCATTCTGTATCATCCTTGATGATCAGATACTTCTCGAGCGTTTTGAGTTTTTTTATGATTTGGTTTTCTAAACGCTTCGTAATTTCGACATTACGTCCTACGATTTGAAATTTCATAATGACACGTCCTTTCTTACTTTTATTATACATAAAATCCCCAAAATAAAAAAGTAGAAAGCGCTACCTTTCTACTAACGATTTAAATGAGGGACACGACGGATAAAGTTGACACACAACAGCGCAATTAGTGTTCCAGTAATCGCTCCACTAATCGTTAAAATCAATACATATGTCATCATGTAAATTGTTTCATAAAGAATCGCGACCATGATTGTTTGTCCAATTCCATGAAAAATCGCACCAGCGACGGCTAATCCAAAAATCGAAAAGCGTTCCATACGATAAAAAACCAAAGTCACAATCGCTGCTAATACTGCTCCTGACATTGAGATGAAGAAGGCGGTTCCAAACCCACTCCATAATAAGGCTGTTAAAACTACCCGCAGGATTCCATAACCAAAATAATAGCTTGCCCCAAAGTAATAAAGTACAATTAAGCCGATTGAATTGGCTAAACCAAGTTTTGCTCCTGGGAATAAAAATGGTAAAGGTATGAGTGTTTCAACATAATTAAGCATAACACCAATCGCTAATAGCAAGCCAAAACGGGTGATTTGTTTCGTACTCATCCAACACCACCCCCTGGAATAATATCAAAACCACTATCGTAATAACCTTCAACGGTTACTACGACAAAGTTTGGTGCACAAATAATGGAGGTTCCTTTTAAAGCCACCCACCCAAGTTGTGAGCAGTAATTATGGGGAGATGTTTCTTGTTTAACCCGCACTTTCCTTTGGCTAACTTCAATGACTAAGTCACCAAGCAATAAAGGAAAATCGCTTGGATGCATCGTATATTCTTCATCTTGATCAAGATACATGGTATGAATTAGTTCGTTATCGTAACGGACGGTGACTTGTTTGCCGCTATTTAAGGAAAAACCAATCATAGCAATGACGACTGCGGCCACGATAAAAAGTGCCAACCCGTAGATTAACCAATCCGCCTTATTTTGTTTTAACGCAATATTTCGCACCATAGACACTCCTATATGTTAATCAATTAATGTAATCTCAGATGAACTTAATAAACTCGTCTTTAAAGTCGTCAAATCAAGACCATTGTAGAAATAGTTGGAAGCATACAATTTTAACTTTCCTGCTATCTCACTATCTTGTTCGATAAACACACCACATTCCATTTCAAAATGCGAATTAACCGCTTGGATGATGGTCATAATTTCAGCGGTATCAGAAACATTAAATAAAGCTGTGCTTAAGCCGTCTAGAACAGCTGAACTACCTTGTCCATACAAACTAAGCATCCGCCAAATTGTTTCGCTATAGCCGGTTTTTGGATTAATAATATGATGTCGTTTTATGCCTTCTGGAATTGAATTTGTTGCAAAATAATATTGTTCAAAATCACCGGATGTAGAAAAGGAATGATCACCGGCAAAAGCAAGGGTAGCGACAACATAAGCATTACGATCCAATGTCAAATAAGGAACATTGGCCGATATCATACCAACTAGCCATTTACCAGCGTACTTTTTAGGCCGATTTTTTGAAGTGGGTGTTGGATTAATACCAATGGTAATTATACTGCTTGACCCACCATCCAAAATAAGCGGTACATCTGGAAATTGTTGTTTTAGAGCCTCTTTTGCAATATCTAAAGCAAAGCCCTTTGCAATGGCACCTAAACTTAATTTCACACTACTACAGGCATTATATTGATTAAAACGAACGGTAGAATGAACCGCGTCTAGTTCTAATACATTTCTTAGTTCACTGGACGGAACCACACAGGATTGTTTGGCAGCTACTGCTGCATAATCAGGATCTTCTCGTTCACCACCATAGGCGGTATAACGACTTTCTCCATCACCATCATATTGCCACAAATCCAATAGTTCACCCATGGTTGGATTAAAATAACCATTCGTTTGTTCACTCATATCAATGGATAATTGCAATAAATTGAATAAATCGTCTTCAATGGTAATGAGATTACCACTCGCATACGAATCATTAATGACTTTGAGGTTTTGAATGGTAGTTGTTCCTTCAATGTAATAATTATGACGGTCAAAGAGGCGGTGGGAATGATGAATACTTGCTTCATAAACATCAAAAATTGCATTACGAATGGGTTCACTGTCATCAAACATACGAATGTTTACACTCGTGTTTAAAGGAGAGACATACATTCCACCACTGACTTGTACCGCACTGACTTGATAATCATAGGCAGTGAAGTTACCATTTTTTCCACACGATGTTGCGCTACAAAGAAACGCAATCATCAATATAAATCCACCTTTTTTTCGCATAATTAACCTCCAAGGTAATAAAGGGATAAATAACAATTTATCCCTCGTGTTCGCATTAAATATCGACTTCAGCAACTTTTCCGTTGGCATCTGGCGTCGCCTTCAAATAATCATAAATTTCTTTATGCTTATCGGCTTTAGCCACTTTACAACCAGAAATCTTTTTGGCATCGCCGCTTAATAAAGCGTTGGCAAAGCCATTACATCCAGGAAATCCACAAGCGCCACAGTCGACGCCAGGAAGTAGGCTACGTACTTTTTCAAAGCGTTTGTCTTCTTCTACTTTTAAGTACTTATCGGCTACCGCTAATAATACGGCAATCAGTAAGGAGATGCCGACGACAACGGCAAGACCGATGATTAATAATTTGATATCCATTTACTTTTCCTCTTTTTTAGCCACATTTTTTAAGCAACTGTGAATGGGACAACCGATACAGTCGGCATTCAGGTTTTCACAGCCTTCTGGCACTGGTGTTTTTTTATTTAATAGGTACAACCCAATAAATATGAATACCAATGCGACAAGAACAACGATGGCGATAATTTGTTTTCCCATGTCCTATACAATTCCGGCAAACCCTTGGAATGCAAGGGCCATAAGGCCAGCGATTATGAAAGCGATAGCGATGCCTTTAAATGGCTTTGGAATAGGAGAATATTCAATCTTTTCGCGAATCGCGCTAAAGATAACCATAACAAGTAGATAACCAAGGCCAATCCCGAGGGCATAGACCATGACTTCGCTAAAAGCAAACTCTTGACGAACCCCGGTTGTGGTTACACCAAGAATCGCACAGTTGGTTGTAATTAAAGGTAGATAGATACCGAGTGCTTTATACAAACTTGGAATGTATTTTTTCAAAATCATTTCGAGTAATTGTACTAAGGCAGCAATCACTAAGATAAAGACAATTAAATATAAATACGCTACATCAAGTTCAACTAATACCAGATTATATAGTAACCAGGTAATGGCACTCGATAAGAGTAAGACAGCGATGACGGCAATACTCATTCCTAAAGCGTTTGAACGTTTCTTGGAAACCCCAACAAATGAACAAATGCCTAAGAATTGAGAAAGAATGACGTTATTAACTAATACGGCTCCAAAGCCTAATGCAATTAATTCCATATTACTTTGTTACCTCTTTCTTTCCTTCTTTTTTGCTGCGGATAGCGGTTACTACCGCAATGATAACCGCTAAGGTCACAAAGGCCCCTGCTGGTGTACCAAAGAACGATATTTTAAAATTTTGAAGCAAATTAATCGTGAAAGATTGGTCTGTATTAAATGGATTGGAAATCGTAATCGATTGTTTGGCCAATACTTCCCGAACAAAACTAACAAGGACTAAGGCAAAGGCATAACCAATCGCCATACCTAGAGCATCCATAATGGAACTGATTACATTATTGGTATAAGCAAATGCTTCTGCTCTTCCAAGAATTAAACAGTTAACAACAATCAATGGGATAAAGATACCAAGTGATTCATAAAGTTGTGGCGTAAAAGCATTCATTGCCATGTCAATGCAGCTTACAAAAGTAGCAATCAAGATAATAAAGACTGGAATACGAATTTCATTAGGAATAACTTTCCTTAAAGCGGCAATCGCAATGTTGGATAATAAGAGAACTAACAAAACGGCTAGAGACATGCCGATAGCATTATCGAGTGTTGTTGTAATCGCAAGAACAGGACAAAGTGCAAGAATGGAAACCAGAACAGGATTGGCACCGATGATGCCATCTTTAAAAATCTTCGATAACTTTGGTTTGTTTTCCATATTAATTTCCTCCTGTCGTTGTTACATTCAATTGACCATGGTATAGAACAAGACCTTTCATAATATCAACAATTTCATTGGAGGTAATTGTGACACCAGCTGCCGTATCATTTGGTACGTTATTTTGGCTAGTGAACCAAGTACTAATATCATCCGCAGTAAATTGATTAATACATACATCTTGTAGGCTTTCCGCCCCTTCGTCTGTACCATTCCTCATATCAACGATAAACAACTTCGAGTTTTTATAATCGGCTGTAAATCCAAATAGACCTTTAATGTATTGGGAGTATTCACCATGGCCACTGTAATCTTTTGATGCAGTGAAGTCAAAATAGTAAACATAGCCTAATACGTTATCGTTACTATCTTTTGCATAATACAAGTATTTAATACCTGTCGCCGCTTGAATGGTGGCAAGATTAGCACCCGCTAATGTTTCATAATAATCGGTAACATCAACATAAGTTGTTCCAGCAGGGAAACGCATTTGAGCAAAGGCAGAATCCGGAATTTCTTTAACAACTTCGCCTTTCACTTCTTCAATATGGAATGTGGCAACTTTGCTTGCCATCGATTTAACCGCATTTAAAGTTAAGTTTGAAGTCGCACCGGCTACTAATCCAACATTACTGCTAACCGTAGTAACATCTAGATTTACAAATTGAGCCGAGAAGAGTGAACTATCAAGTAGAATACCCCCGATAGATGGGGTTTCTGTATGAGATACAACTTTCATGCCAACAAAATTATTATTGGTAGCGGAAATTACAAAGAGAATTGTGATTGGTTGTCCATTCCAACCACCACCAGTTGCTTGATAGGCATAGGCAGCGAGTGTAGTATCAACCTTGATTTCATAGACAGTCGAGATTCCAGCAGCGGCCATCAAGGCAGCTTCATCGTCTTCGTCCCCATCATCAACGCTAAAGGAAGCGGTAATATCCGTAGCTAAGGTCGCTGAAGGCATGACTTCGCGAATCGCTTCGAGCGAAGCTGCTGCTAAGCGTTCTTCGATGATTGGTTTTGTAATTTGATAAACAAACCCTAATGCACCAGCACAAATAGCACCTACAACGCCAAGAACTAGAGGAAATTTAGCGAATTTATTCATTATAAGACACCTCCTAGCCATAGAGCACCAACATTGAGAAGGAGCCCGATAACAAAGATTAGAACAGCAACACCATATTTCTTAGTAACACTATCTGAGGTCATACCTTTAATAGCATGATCAATTGTTGGAGTTAATAAGTTCATCAATACGATAGAGAAAACAACACCTTCAGGAAGTGAGCCACTTACCCGAATTAAAACCGTTAATGCGCCAGCTCCGATACCAAAGATAATTTTACCAATTTGTGAGGTAGGAGTGGTGACTGGATCGGTGACCATAAAGACCGCTCCAAACATTGCTCCACCAACAAGTAAGTGAGTGATAGCATAGGTAAACGGATATTGAATTTTTAAAACAAATCCAAGGACTAAAGCAAGCACAAAAATCGTTAGTAAATAGCTGAGTGTGAGGCGATAATCAATGACTTTGCGGATTGCTAGATATACACCAGCGATAATCAACAAGAATGTCATGGTTTCTCCCATAGCACCGACATAATTACCAAGGAATAAATCCATTTGGCTAAAAACGGAAGGGACAGCTCCGGTTGTCCAGTTAATAGCAGTGGTAACGGTTGCACCACTTACGATTAAATCTGGTATGTTGACGATGCCAAGAGCAAATGTCGTACCGGCAAAGATTCTTGTAACTGCAGCTGGATTCGCAATATTATATCCAAATCCTCCGAAGACTACTTTTGCTAAGACGATTGCAAAAATAATCGAAACTACTAAAGCGAAATATGGAATGGATGTTGGAACAATTAAGGCAAAGATAATGGCAGTGACATACGAATAAGAGCGAAGAAAATAATTGAATATTTCCTTACCTTTTTTCTTGAAACACAAAGCAACAAGAACATCGGTAACAAAAGCGGTAACAAGCGCGATTAATCCAACAAGAATGGCTCGTACACCCCAGGTTGCTTCTCCTTTAATAAAATAGAAGA
>CAYOYG010000005.1:0-16993 GCA_964408135.1 uncultured Eubacteriales bacterium
TGTGGCATAGCACCACGATATCCCGAGGCAACAATCGTATCAAATGATGAACCAGAAGCACCAAATTCTTTCATTTTAGCCTCAAGAATATCACAAATTGTTCTTTCTGATCTACCAGCCCTTAGTTCATTTTTCAAGACATAATCAAATGCTTTTTCAGCAATTTCATTCGCTTTTTTGATAATATTTGCTTCGTTTTGGTCTTTAATTAGTCTGAGATGATCAATGTTGATTGATACAACTTTATAACCTGTAAGGGCCTGTTCAATGTTCTTATAGGCTTCATAGGTCACATAAGTTCCTTCCAGCCCAATCGTAGTTAATTTTTTATTTGCCATTTTTGTCTTGTAGAAATGGTTGTAGTTTTCATATTGAGCAATATCGATGATTTCGTAGTCTTTGCATTGAGTTTTTGCTTGTTGTAGATAGCGGAAATCTGTTACAAAAAAAGCTTCATCCAGCGTAATGAAAAGATTTGCTGTTGTACCAGTGAAGCCAGAGAGATAACGACGATTGCTGGCATAAGAAACCAAAACAGCATCTAACTTTTGATTTTTCATATAAACTCTTAATTTTTCGATTCTTGTGTTCATATTTTTCTCCTTATTGTAAAAACACCCATACGGGGTGTTATTTGACATCAACAACTCGAATGAATACTTTTTTAGGACGAATATCGGCCATGGCTAATAAAGCATTCTCAATTCGATCTTGGATGAGTAGACATACTTCAGTGATATTGTGACCATACTTTACACCAATATTCAGATAGATAAAAACATCATTGGTGTTAACAACAATGTCACATTTAACACTTCTCTTCCGATGACTGAGTGTGGTTGCTTCATCAGGTATAACGATTTCATTGATTTCACGTAATGTAAGACGTGAAATGTCTTCGAGCACCTTTTGATTAATACCAAGGCTTCCATATGTTGTAAAATTATAAAGATTATAATAGGCTCCTTGACCCATGATGTGCTCACCTCTTGTCTATTATTATATCAATATTTATCGACTTACACAATCAAAGACTATTTTGCCCGTGAGTCGTAATCACCAGTATCGGTCCGGACAATAATTTCTTCTTCTTGTTCAATAAATAAAGGTACACGTAACATATATCCAGTTTCCAAAATTGCATCTTTGCTAGCTTTGGTTACGGTATCCCCACGAACAGCTGGTTCAGTTTTTGCCACTTTTAGCACAACTTTAACTGGTAGTGAAATCCCCAATATTTCATTTTCGTAATAGGTAATTTCTACTTCTTGGTTTTCTTTCAAGAAATTAGATTCCCATTCCAATTTTGATTTCGAAATATTGATTTGATCAAATGTTTCCATATCCATGAAAACATAATCTTCACCATCCATATAGGACAGTTGCATTGCTCTTTTATCTAAGTGGACACCATCAACCTTATCCCCACCCGTAAAGGAGACTTCCGTGACCGACCCACTACGAAGATTTTTAACTTTAACTTTAACAATCATTTGGCGCATTGCCGTTTTGTTGTGTAAAATATCTAAAACGACATAGATATTGTTTTCATAACTAAATGAAGTTCCTGGCTTTAAATCGTTTACTTGAATCATACTCATAACATACACCCTTTCATAGCCAATATATTGTATCAAATCTAAATAAAATATGGAATAGCAAAATGCAGATTGACCATTTTAGATAAAAAAGAGTAAATCATCCTAAAAAATAGACTCATTTTCTCAATATTTCATTTTTTTATCGTTTGTAATATTTTTATTAATCATTATTGACACGACGATATAAATACTCTACTATTATTATATAAGTGAGGGGATGTACATGTCATATTACGATATTGGTTTATACGTCATTCTTGCATTGGCCGCAATTCTAGGCTACACATTTGGTTTCGCTAAAGCACTTAGAAAACTAACAAAAGGTATCAAAGGACTCATCATATGCGCCGTGCTATGCTTTGCCTTTGGCGGATTCTTACAAACATTATCTTTTGCACAAACTTTAATTGCATTTGTTGATACGCAAACAGCAAGCTTTCCTGCATTTCTATCTTTCGTACCATTCGGAATGGTTGCATTCTATCTTGCTCTTGGAATAATCTTTTTAATCGCAAGAGCAATCGTCATTTCAATCGTCGATGCTATCTTTGGCAGAAACGAACATGTTATGGTAATTGGTAGAGTATTCGGATTAGTTGTGTATGCTGCTTATTACGCTGCATTAATTCTTGTAGTACTTGCAGTAATGAAAATATTTGAAGGTCAATCGTTTGTTCAAGATATATTGAGTAGAATATCTGGTTCCAATCTCGAACAAATCTATCTACAAAATCCAATTGTATTCTAAAAGAAAAGCAAGGTTAACCCTTGCTTTTTTTATATCTTCGAGAGATATAGATTTGTTTTCTTTTCTTGACCTAATGTCGAAGATTCTTCATGCCCTGGATGAAGTATAAGTGAATCATCGAGGGTTTTTAATAGTTTTAAAGATTCCATCATTTGTTTTTGGTTACCACTGGCAATATCGGTTCTTCCAATATCGACAGAAAATAATGTATCACCGGAAAACAAGATATTTTCTTTTTTAAACAAGTAACAGACACTTCCAGCAGAATGACCTGGAGTTTCTAATACAAGTATATTTCTGTCATCCAAAAGGTCAGTATTAAGGATGGCTGTTTTTAATACGATTTGCATAGCAGCCACCATTGGATATTTAGAAGCTGGAATCTTTTTAACAAAAAATTCATCTTTTGTATTTAAAAAGACTGGGCAACCATATTTATCAACTAATCGATCTACCGAACCTATATGATCAAAATGTCCATGAGTGAGCAAAATTGCTTTAATAGCCTTGTATTGCTTTTGGATTTCACGATCAATGAGTTTAAAATCATCAGAAGGGTCGATTACATAGCAAGATTCATCATTATACTTAACAATATACGTATTTGTCATAATCATACCATTAGGTAGTTTTGTTACATTATTCATATATGCCTCCAATCGTTAAAAATAAACCTAAATACAGGTTTATTTCTTTTCTTTATGAGTTGTTTTTTTATTGCAGCGTGGGCAGAATTTTAAGATTTCTAATCTATCTGGATGAGTACGTTTATTTTTATCACCAATATAGTTTTCTTCCCCGCATACGGTACAACGAAATGTAATGTTTTCGCGCATATCAACACCTCCGCTACTTTTATTTGCTTTATTGCTTTTTAATATTAGCACATTTCATAAGAAATATCTACAAAAATTATTTCGTTTCGCTTATATTATGTTAAAATACAATTGGTGATTATATGTACACACGAAAGCAAACTAAATCAATTCATGTTGGTAAGTTGATAATGGGTGGTTCAGACCATATTATTATCCAGTCCATGACCAACACATCGACGAAAAATATTCAAGAAACGGTTAATCAAATTCGCCAGTTAGAAAATCTGGGATGCGAATTGATACGATTAGCAGTTTTAGATTTCGATGATGCGCATGCGATTTCTGAAATTAAAAAACAAGTCAAACTTCCTATCGTTGCAGATATTCACTTCGATTATCGACTCGCTTTGGCTGCCATTGATGCAGGTGCTGATAAGATACGTATCAATCCTGGGAATATTGGTGGGCATGATAAACTTGCTTTAATTGTCGAAAAATGCCGTAAGAATAATATTCCAATCCGAATTGGCATCAATGGCGGATCACTTGAAAAAGATCTAGAGGATAAATTTGGCCACAATAGTGCTCAAGGGTTATATGAAAGTGCCAAAAGAAATATTCAATTGATTGAATCGCTTGATTATCATGAAATTGTTGTATCTTTAAAATCAAGTGATGTTATAACAACGATTGAGGCTTATCAGTTATTGGCACAAGAATATAATTACCCGTTACATCTTGGCATTACCGAAGCAGGAACTTTGATGACTAGTTCTGTTCGCTCCAGTGTTGGCATTGGTGTTCTTCTCTACCTTGGAATTGGTGATACGATACGTGTATCCATTACAGGAACACCTATCAACGAAATTATCGTCGCTAAAGAATTATTATCTTCATTACATCTCTATGATCGACAATATCCAAAAATCATCGCGTGTCCTACTTGTGGTCGAACCAAAATCAATATTGAGAAAATCACTAACGAAATTTCAACCTATTTACACCAAATTAACAAGAATGTAACAGTTGCCATCATGGGATGTATTGTCAATGGTCCTGGTGAAGCAAAAAATGCTGATATTGGTATTGCTGGTGGTAACCAAGAAGCTGTTTTGTTTAAAAAAGGGACAATTATTCGGAAAATTCATGAGGAAGATATAATTGAAGTTTTAAAATCAGAAATTGAAAAAATGTAAAAAGGTGTTTTTCACACCTTTTTTAGATTATTTCTTTCAATTTTGGATTAAATATATTTGTTTTTATCATTTCAATTTCATCGCGATATGGGGCTAGATCATTAATCCATGGAGTTTCAAGAATTTTTATCATTGATTCTGTTTTTGGATGGTGAACAATATTGACCAAATGTTCAAAACCGATGCTGCCATATCCAATATTTTCGTGTCGATCTTTATGACTGTTTCTCGGATTTTTCGAATCATTAATATGAATTGCTTTGATATAATCCAATCCAATTAATACATCAATTTTTTGAATTATTAAATCAAAATTCGTTAAATCATATCCAGCATCGTGAAGATGACATGTATCGAGACAAAGTCCAATTCGATTTTTATCTGCAACTAAGTTAACAATTGTAGCTAATTCTTCAAATCTGGAACCAATTTCAGTGCCTTTTCCTGCCATAGTTTCTAATAACAAAATCACATCAGTTTTATCTTTGGCAAATACTTGATTAATACAATAAATAATCTGTTGAATTCCTTTTTCCAGACCAGCACCTAAGTGACTTCCTGGGTGAACTACAAGATATTTAAAGCCAAGTTTATTAACTCTCTGAATTTCTTCATACAAAAACTGAGTAGTTATCTCCATGATACGATCATCGATTGAATTGGCTAGATTAATAATGTAGGGAGCATGTACAATCACATTTTTTGCATCGATACCGTGTTGTTTCATCAGCCGATTAGCATCATCAACTTTGAATTCACTTATCGGTTTACGTTTTGTATTTTGGGGTGCACCTGTATAAAACATAAAAGTATTGGCTTGATATTGAATTGTTTCTTGAACTGCACCTACCAACATATCATTCCCTGCCACTGAAACATGCGATCCAATAATCAATTTACTCATTTTCGTTTTTTGCGTCTTTTGTCCGGGCAATAGCTCTTTCGACAATGCGTTTTTTAATATCTTTTTCAATAATATCGCGTTTATGCTTCTTTTTTAACTTTTCAATTTCAGCATGCATTTTCTTTTTATAACCCGGTTTGACCTGCTGTTTTTTAGTCTTAGACACAATTTTCCGAATTTCATCGTTCAATGGGTGCGGTTTTTTAGGCCCTGTTTTACGTTGACCTAATTTCTTTAGTTCTGCCCATTTTCCATCTTTGTATTCCATATTGGTAAACTTAACGCCCTGAGCCATATATTTCTCAAGTTTTGCAATTTCTTCTTTATCATATAATGAATAACAATAACCTTCTTGACCATTTCTTCCAGTGCGTCCAGCGCGATGAAAATAGAACTCTTCTTCAAATGGAAGGTCATAGTTTATGATATGACTAACACCCTCAATATCCAATCCTCTAGCGGCAATATCACTAGCAATTATATATTGAAACTCGCTATTTTTTATGCGTTTCAGCATAATTTTGCGCGTTGTTGAGTCTAAATCTCCATGTAAAACTCCGACAGCTATGTTTTTAGCACGTAGTTTTTTGTATATTTCATCTATATTTTTCTTTTCAGTTACAAAAATGATTGCCATAAACGGATTAATTGCAGACAATAAATCTTCTAGTACAGAAAAACGTTCACGATTTCGGGTTGGATAGGCAATGTGTTTTACTTGAACTGGATTCGGGTTTTCTTGATTCAAATCAATCAACTTTGGATTTTTCATGAATTTATCTAAAAACTTTTGCATTTCCATTGGGAAGGTTGCGCTAAAAACGAGCATTTGCAAATCAACTTTCATTTTACCTGCGATTAATCCAACTTCTTCAGAGAATCCAGCTTCAAAGGTCATGTCCGCTTCATCGACAACAAGAATATCGGCCGTTGTAATATTAAAAGCATTTTGGTTAAATGCAATATCTTTGATACGTCCTGGTGTCCCAATTACAATGTGGGGTGGATTAGCAACGGCATCAATATTTTTACTCCTTTCAAAGCCTCCTGATAATAATGTAACACGCGCTCCAGAAAACTCTTCCATAAATGGTTTGGCCATTGTATAAACTTGAATTGCTAATTCTCGTGTAGGTACCAAAATCACTGCCTGAACCTTATTTAAAGAAAAATCAACCATATTGAAAATCGGAATCAAAAAAGCATGAGTTTTGCCGCTTCCTGTATGTGATTTTCCTATAATATCTACTTTTTTGAGAGCAAGTGGTATAACTGCCGCTTGAATATCCGTAGGATTGTCAAAGCGGATTTTATCTAATGTTTTAAAAATTTCTGGTCGTAATAAAAAGTCATTAAATTTCATAATAAACACCTCGTTTGCATTATACAACATTTAGCCAAATGAAACAAAACATATAATATAAAACTTATTTCATACTAATTTGATTTTTTGTTATAATACTACTTGGGAGTGGTAATTATGAAGGTAAATCTTGTTCAACCATATGGTTATTGTAATGGTGTAAAAAGAGCCATTGATTTAGCGCTAAAAACAAAATTAGATAATCCTACCATTCCTGTTTATGTTCTTGGAAATCTTGTGCATAATGCTCATGTTGCATCCGAATTAGCACAATCCGGGATTATTACCATTCATCGTGAAACCGATTTATCAAAACTAGACAAGGGATTTATCATTACTACTGCTCATGGAACAAGTAACGATATACATGCAAAAATCAAAGAAAACGGATTTAGACATATTGATGCCACTTGTCCACTTGTTTATCGATCATTTTCCACAATAAAAAGAGCAATTGATAATAATCTTTATGTTCTCTATTTCGGAAGCAAAAATCATCCCGAAGCAGTCGCTGCCTATTCGATTAATCCTGCTAAAATTACTGTGTTCGAACAACTGGAAGATTTAAGAAATCTACCTTATGATCAGGTCTACATATTAACCAACCAAACAACAATACGTAGTGATGCACTTCTTAAATTTTATGATTATTTAGTCAAAGAGCATTACAATGTAAAATTGATGGATGAGATTTGCCATGCCACAAAAACTAGACAAAATTCTTTAAAAGATGCATTAAATTCAAATTATGACGTCGTTTTCATTGTTGGCGATACAACATCCAATAACTCGACTCAATTATACAATTTAGCCAAAGAAAAAATTGCGAATACGTTTTTCATTGATTCCGTCAATAGTATCTCGCTTTCTTCGGTAAAAAATGCATCAAATGTTCTTGTATGTTCTGGTGCTTCAACACCTGACTATTTGGTGGATGAAGTAATAACATTTTTAGAAAATTATACAAAAAAAGAGGGTTAGCTACCCTCTATTTCTTTTTCAATTGTCTGGATTATGTCTAAATAATGCTTTTTCCTAGCGTTTTGCTGTGGGATTGTGTCATAAATACTGCGATAATGCATCATAGTATTGCGCCATTTTTGATAGAATAAATGATTTTTACTTACTAAAAATAATGGACCGAATAAAATTTCACGTGGGGTCAGTTGTTGACTTCCTTTTTCAAATTTTACAATGTCATAAATTAAGTTATTTTCTTCAACGAACTGTTCAGCAACGATCTTATAACCATTTTGTGACATCCAATAACGTAATTTTTCAATGCCTACATTGGCTTGAATAATGATACAGCGAATAAATTCCAATTTATCCATGTGAGTCATTAAGATTTTTTTAATAGTAGTTCCACCTAATCCAGCTAGAATAATTGTATCGCAATCTGAGGGGAGATTTTCGAGCCCATCGCTTTGAATCGCATGAATGTTTGACACACCACTCATATTAATGTTGGCAACAGCTACTGAAAGTGGACCTTTCTTGTTATCAATTGCATATGCTTTTGACGCTCGTTCAATTTGCCGAAGATAGATTGGTAATAATCCATGATCAGTGCCAATATCGGCGACTATACTATGGTTTTCAACCAACGATGCAATTGTTTGTAATCGATGCGAAAGAAACATGATTAATGTTCGCCTCTAAAATCACTGAATCGTTTTGAACGAGATGGGTGTTTCAATTTTCGTAGAGCCTTTGCTTCAATTTGCCGAATTCTTTCGCGCGTAACGCCAAATTCTTTACCTACTTCTTCCAATGTGCGTGGCCGCCCATCATCAAGACCATACCGTAAACGTAATACACGTTCTTCTCTTTCTGTCAAATCTTTCATAACATTATACAATTCATCTTTTAATAATTCATTAGTGGCATAATCGCTTGGAGACGTTTGATCTTTATCTTCCAAAAAATCACCCAAATGTGAGTCATCTTCTTCACCAATTGGTGTTTCTAAAGAAACTGGTTCAAGGGCTATTCTTTGAATTTCACGAACCCGTTCAGGAGTGATTCCACCACCCATTTGTTCAGCGATTTCTTCCGCTGTTGGTTCACGACCGAACTCTTGGACTAATTGCCGTTGAATCCGACTCATTTTATTAATAGTTTCTACCATATGTACAGGTATACGAATTGTCCGTGCTTGGTCTGCAATTGCCCGCGTAATTGCTTGACGAATCCACCATGTTGCATAGGTGGAAAATTTAAATCCTTTTTCTGAATCGAATTTTTCGCTTGCTTTGATCAATCCAAGATTCCCTTCTTGAATTAAATCAAGGAAAAGCATACCACGACCAATGTAGTGTTTTGCTATCGATACGACTAGACGTAAGTTTGCAGAAATTAGGATGCGTTTGGCTTCTTCATCACCAGAGGCGACTTTTTCGGCTAACTCAATTTCTTCCTTTTTATTGAGCAATGCAACGCGGCCAATTTCTTTTAAATACATTTTAACAGGGTCATTAACTTTGACAATGCTTGGATTTGTTGCGACACTCGGATCTAATAATCCATCAACAAAGTCCAATTCGATATCTTCTTCCTCAATAGGAGAATCACTAACAAAAGGTTCAAGGTCATCGACAAGAGCAGATTGTTTTATGGCATTTTCATCCACTACAATGGTATCGAGCGAATCTTCCTTTTCTTCTTCTGCATCATCAATTAATTCAATATTTAATTTTTTAAAAAATGTCAATAAATCATCATTTTGCTCATCGGTTAATTCAAGATGTGATATTGCTTCATTCAAATCGGCTAAATGAATTTCTTTATTCGCTAATCCAATCTTTTCAAATCGCCGTTTGATTTCTTCTAAACTTTCGGTTCTCTCTGCATCGAGCATTCTCTTGTGTTCTTTCATTTTTTGATTCCTTCCTTATTTTCTCCGATTCTTCGCCTAGTCTCTGTGTCATATTTTTGTTTATTCTTTACAAGTGCAGCAGCAATCTTAGCTTGCTCTTTCGGATCAGATACATTCATCATCTTTTCTTTCAAGTCAACAATTTCAAGTTTTGAGGACAATCCTTTTTTGATAGTATCAAATAGATTATCCACAGCGATTGGCTCTTCTATATCGTTTTCGATATCCGTTAATGCGGCGCGTAACTCCATCGGCATCATAGTCATTAACGAATCCATTGATACAGAGCCTTTTCGATTAAAATCATCAATAATATAGGAACAAATACGTCGACATATATCGTCATACATATACAATTCATCACTTTGATATCGTGCAATAATTAATGGATCGTGCAGCATTTTTCGAATGATTTGACGTTGTGCTTTTTCATAGCGATTAATACTATTTACTTGGGTTTTTTGTCGCAGTTTATTCTGGATTGCTATCGATTGAATACTTTGATTATCACTACGATAATCTCTTTTTATTAGTTCTTTGCTAAACCCAGAAATATCACTAATCTTTTTTATGTAATATTCTTCATCGTAAGAACTTTTGGGCATATTATTTAGGTGTTTGATAGCATCAATCACAAATTTTTTCCGATCTTCATGGTTACTCAAATTTAGATTATCTTGCATGAACTGAAGACGATAATCTAACGGTTCAACTAGTTGGTTCACCGCTTCAATCAATTTTTCTTTTCCAAATCGATTTAGCAATTCATCACAATCTTTCGCTTCACTAAATCCAGAAACAACCTTAACTTTTAATCGCTTATCTTCAACTAAATCAATCGCTTTTAATGTGGCAATCTTTCCTGCTCGATCATTATCAAACAAAAAGCGAATCTCGCATTTTAGTTTCTCAATTTCCGTAATATGCTCAGATGTAAGAGCTGTTCCCATTGTTGCGACAACGCTATCGATACCAGAACGATATAAAGCAATAGCATCCATAAAACCTTCAACAATATATATATATCCATTTTTCCTTGCCGCTAAAGCAGCATCAGAATAGTTGTATAAAATTTTGCTTTTATGAAAGATTTTTGTATCTGAAGTATTTATATACTTTTGTTCTTTGATTTCATCAAAGCGACGTCCACTATAACCGACAAACTTTCCCGCGTGATTTTTAATCGCAAAAGTGATTCGCCCACGCATCATATCGTATGCTTGCCCATCAATGTAGCTGACAATTCCTGCTTTTACCATCTCATCAATCGTAAAACCCTTTGAAGTTAAGTAATTCGTTAGAACTTTCCCATCGTCCAAGGCAAAACCAAGATGGAATCGTTCAATTAATTCATCATCGATTTGTCGTTTTCGAATATAATTGAGAGCTTTTTCTCCCTGCACAACCTTTAATTGAAATCGATAAAAAGCATTGACCGCTTCCACTAAATCGAGAAGTCGTTGTTCTTCATCGGTTACCATAGTTTCTTTATATTCGAATTGATTCAATTTAGGAATATCGATACCTGATATAGCACAGACTGTTTTAACTGCTTTTATAAATGGTATTTTTTCATAGTCACTAACAAAAGTAAAAGCATTACCTCCTGCTCCACAGACGAAGCATTTATATATTCGTTTTTCTGGAGAGATGGTTAACGAAGGATTTGAGTCATTATGAAAAGGGCAAATTCCGAGATAATTTCGCCCTTTTTGCGTCAATGTGATATAGTTACCTACGACTTTTACTATATCAACTTTGCGCAATATATCATCTAGTTCTTCGTTTGATAATAGGTAATTACTCATGAATTCTCCTTAATTAATATTGAAAATATTGGTCAAAATATGGCATCAAATCCGCAATTTTTACACGTATTTGTTCCATTGTATCACGATTTCGAATAGTTACAGATTGATCATTTTCACTATCAAAATCATACGTGATGCATAAAGGTGTACCAATTGCATCTTGACGACGATACCGCTTTCCAATACTACCAGTTTCATCGTAATCACACATATATTTCTTACTTAATTGTTGATGAATTAGTTGAGCTTTCTCACCTAATTGTTTGGAAAGTGGCATAATACATGCCTTATAAGGTGCTAAATATGGGTGAAGGCGTAAAACAATACGGACATCGCCATCCTTTAGTGTTTCTTCAGTGTATGCATCGCAGAGGGCCATTAAGAAGAGTCGATCACAGCCTACAGCAGGTTCAATCACATTTGGAATGACTCTTGTATTGGTTTCTGGATCAAGATATTCTAAATTTTCTTTAGAATGTTTCATATGTTGAGTTAAGTCGTAATTACCACGATCTGCAACACCCCATAATTCACCCCAGCCGAACGGAAAACGATATTCAATATCACTGGTACCCTTCGAATAATGGGATAATTCTTCCTTTGCATGTTCACGGATGCGAAGATTATCTTTTTTAATACCAAAATTATAGAGCCAATTAATACAATAATCTTTCCAAAAAGTGTACCAACGCAGATTATCGCCTGGCATGCAGAAAAATTCTAGTTCCATTTGTTCAAATTCACGAGTACGAAAAATGAAGTTTCCTGGTGTAATCTCATTTCGGAAACTTTTTCCAATTTGTCCAACACCGAAAGGTAGCTTTTTGCGAGTGACACGTTGGATATTTTTAAAATTTATTAATATACCTTGGGCAGTTTCAGGACGTAGGTAAACTGTATTTTTACTATCTTCAACCACGCCTTGAAAGGTTTTAAACATTAAATTAAATTTTCGAATATCGGTAAAATCATGAGCCCCACAAACTGGGCATTTGATTTGATTTTCATTAATGAAAGCCATTAATTGTTCATTATTCATTCCTCCAGCATTGACAGCAGGAAATGCATCTTCGATGATTTTATCCGCCCGAAAACGGGATTTACATTTTTTGCAATCTAATAAAGGATCCGTAAAAGTGGCTAAGTGTCCTGAAGCTACCCAAACTTCAGGATTCATTAAAATAGCGCTATCCAAACCGACAACAAATGGTAATTCTTGAATAAATTTCTTCCACCATGCATTGCGAATATTACGTTTCATTTCTGCTCCAAGCGGTCCATAATCCCAAGTATTGGCCAAACCACCATAAATTTCAGAACCTTGGAAGACAAAACCAACGCCACGTACGTGGTTAACGATTTTTTCGAAACTATAATCCATAACGATATACACCTCTTTATTTTCTATATCATTATGATTATAATATGATACTATATTTTGTCAACATACTTAAAGGGTGTTTTTAATGATGTCAGGTACTAATTCAAGGGATTTAAAGTGAATTCCACTATGAGATTCCATGAAAGACTGAAATTCATAAAAAAGTACAGCTCCAATTCGTTCATTGACTTCAAATTGATTGATGTTATCTATTGTTGCTAATAGAATATAGCGAAATTGTTTTAAGTAATCCGATTCTTTTGAACCCAAATTCAATGCTTGGCTACATTGTTCACATAAAAAACCACCATTTTCATAACTGACCGTGACGATTTTTTTCTTTGTCCCACAGTTAACGCATGAACTGGCTTCTAACATAATTCCTGTATAAATCATATTATATTTTAATATAATCAATAAAATCGTTAGAAAATGATTTTTTGTTTCTAGGTGTTGATAAACTATTTCAAAAAAATGAAATGCGAGCAAATAATCATAATCCTCAATCCGCAAAATACTTTCTGCCATAAAGGCAAAAAGAATACTTATTCGAATATCTTGATAAATTTTTTTGATCATACTTATATTCAAAGCATTTTTCAAAACATAATTATTGGTTTCTTTAATCGTTGATAATGTGAATTCGCCATAAGAATACAATTGACAGGCTGATGCATTTTTACTTGTTGATTTTAATAAACCACGTGCGTTAAAAACAACAAGTTCACCATCTTTTGATAACAAAGTGATAATAGCGTCACTATCTTTATAACTTGAGATTTTTAAAATGAATCCTGTGACAATTTTGTCCATTTCTATTCATCCTTATAGCCAAATTCTTTCAAATTTCGTTGGTTATTTCGCCAATTTGATTCAACCCGAACAAATGTATGCAACATAATCTGACTGCCTAGTAAATGTTCAATATCCTTACGGGCCATTGTACCAATACGTTTAATCATGTGACCATTTGCTCCAATTATGATACCCTTTTGTGAATCACGTTCAACGATGATGGCAACATGAATTTCAATTATATCATTTTTTTTCGGGCTGATTTTTTCAACAATGACAGCAACAGAGTGCGGAATTTCTTCTTCAGTTAAAATCATTATTTTTTCGCGAACTAATTCGGCAATAATAAAAGATTCAGGGTGGTCACTAATCATGCCATCCGGATAATATTTTGGACCTTCTGGTAGATATTTTTTTAAACAATTAATTAAAGTTGTAATATTAGTTTGTTTTAAAGCCGAAATTGGTACTATATCTTTGAAATTAGCAAACTTCTGCCATAATTCAATCTTTTTATATAAATCTTCCTTACTAATTAAATCAATTTTATTAATCACAAGAATGATAGGTGAAGCCGAATTTTGCAAAATATTATATACAAATTGATCTCCTGTTCCAATCTCATCTTCAGCGCTCACTAAAAAAAGAATCGCTTCACATTCTCTCGTAGCACCGACAGCAGATCGATTCATAATTTCTCCTAATTTATTATGAGGTTTATGAATACCAGGAGTGTCTAAAAAAACAATTTGACAATCTTCATCGTTATAAACTCCATGTATTGTATTTCTCGTGGTTTGAGGTTTGGGAGAAATAATCGCAATTTTTTGCTTTAGCACGGCATTCAAAAAGGTCGATTTCCCCACATTAGGACGACCATTGATGGCAATAAACCCTGATTTAAAACTCATTATAAACTCTCCTTAGTGAAGGCAAAAGGTAGTAATTCTTCGGGTGTAGTCTCTTTAATATCTCCTTTGTCATTAGCTAAAATAATGGGAGTCCCAGGATTAACCAATTCCGAGATAACTTGACGACAAGCTCCACACGGTGAAGCTAAAGGAGTACAGTTTGCAGTAATTGCGATTGCCGCAATGTCTTCTTTTTTATAGCCTTGACAATAAGTAGCATAAATCGCATTTCGTTCACCACACATAGCAACCCCATATGCAGCATTTTCGATATTCGCGCCGAGTATAATTTTGTTATCTTTTGTTAATACTGCTGCCCCAACAGCAAAGTGAGAATATGGTGAGTATGATAATTTTTGCGCTTCGAAAGCTTTTTTCACTAATAAATCTCGATTTTTCATTGTATCATTCTTCCTTTCTAATTCCTAAACGTTCCAAAACGTTATTCTGAATGGCAAACATTTCTGCCTCATCTTTTTCATTTCCATGATCGTAGCCAAGAAGATGAAGTAAGCCATGAATAAATAAAAAAGCCATTTCACGCCGCAGCGAATGTCCATATTCTTGGGCCTGTTGCTTGGCTCTTTGATAACAAATCAGGATATCCCCTAACATCGTTATTTTATTCTTCATAATTATAACATCTTCGTAGTCGGTGAAAGCAAAGCTAAGAACATCGGTACCGGCATCAATTTGCCGATATTGATGGTTATATTTACGAATGGATTCTTCGTCAACAATACTAACCGAATACTCATAGTTTTTCCTGATTTTTAAAAAGAGAACCGTTTCTTGGGCCACTTGATTAAAAAGCGATTCATAATCAGAATCCAATTCTTCAGTATAATTCTCAAAGTCCATAATAAATTTCATGAAATCACCGTTTATATTATACCAAAAAAGCCTAAAAGATTATAGATTATAAATAGAAAAAGAAAGATAATACAAAAAAATTTAATTTGATACGGTAAATACCATCGATACATTTCCTTAATAGGTTCACGTTTTTCAGTATTTCCATCAAATAATATAAAGCGATCTGATAATATTGATTTCATTTTTTGATAGGAAACTACTTTTATTTTAAATTTAGAGGGGTCCGAATAGATTATCTGTAATAGATCACATTTCCAAATTACCGCAAAATGTGCCCTTTTTTTATAACGCAATAAACCAATTACTGGGTAATTCTGAATATTTTCAATTGAAGTCTGCACCATTTGGCAATTAAGACCTACTTTTTCTATAACTTGTCCCATATGATAAAATGTTTCACACTGATTCATTTCACGCACCTCGCGATATGTTTTTTGAATGTGAAAATGTCGTAAAATCATCATTATACATGCCAGTCCACATTCATCGTGCCTCCATTGAGCAACAAAATTCATATTATCAACCCCATTATATATATATATTGAAAAAAATAATCCAACCTGAATTTATTAAATTTCTTTACAAACAAGATGATTACTTGTATATTATTAGCGAGGTGATAGGATGAGTATTGAACCGATTTTCTCACTGGAATGGTGGGGAGCAGTTCTCGGTGGACTTGGCATCTTTATAATTGGTATCAGTTTCCTTGGGGAAGCTTTAAAGAAAATTGCCGGTGCGCGATTAAAAACACTGATAGACAAGTTTACTTCAACGCCTTTAAAAGGTATTTTTGTTGGACTATTAGCCACCGCTATTATTCAATCCTCTTCTGGTACCACTGCATTAACTATAGGACTTATCCGGGCTGGACTCATGAATTTACCACAGGCTGCTGGAGTAATCATGGGCGCAAATATTGGAACCACAGTAACTGCTTTTTTAATAGGTTTAAATGTATCTGCTTATACGCCTTTTCTTCTAGTCATAGGGGCTTTTTTAATGGCCTTTTCTAATCGACCAAAAACGCGCAATATTGGTGAAGTTCTCTTCTCCTTCGGCGCGCTTTTCTTTGGTTTGACATTGATGGAATCTGGCTTGAAACCACTGGCACAATTGCCGCAATTCACCAATTTTGTCAGTAGTTTAGGTAGTCACCCACTTCTTGGAGTTGCTGTTGGAATGGTCGGTACAGCCGCTATCCAATCATCATCAGCTTTTATTGGTGTACTGCAAGCTATTTATGAAGCTGGAGTCTCGTCTGGTGCTACGTTAAAATTTGCAATTCCAATTCTCTTCGGATCTAACATTGGTACAACGGTAACAGGAATTATGGCTTCCTTTGGTGGTTCAACCGAATCAAAACGAGCTGCAGTTCTTCACGTTTTGTTTAATATTATCGGAACCTTGGTCTTCTTAATATTTTTAACACCTTATATATCCTTAATTACTTCTTTAACTGAAATCCTACAATTGAACCCGAAAATGCAAATTGCATTTGCCCATATTATATTTAATGTTTTGACAACTTTATTACTCTTTTTCTTCATTAAATATCTTGTCAAATTTATTTCCTTCCTTATCCCAACAAAACCTGAAGAAAAAGAAGTTGCAATTGAAGGATTTGACTTATCGTTCCTAGACCACACAATTACGGATTTCTCCCCAAAAATTGCTCTCGATATTGCCCGCGAACAAACTGTTGTTATGG
>CAYOYG010000006.1:0-7847 GCA_964408135.1 uncultured Eubacteriales bacterium
TGTTTACCTTCCAAGATTTCTTTGAAACTACGAATGGTTTCGGATACTTGAACGTATTTCCCAGGTGTACCCGTAAATTGTTCTGCAACGTGGAAAGGTTGAGAAAGGAAGTTACGAATTCTTCGAGCCCGGTTAACAATAATCTTATCTTCTTCGGATAATTCATCCATACCAAGAATAGCGATAATATCTTGCAATTCTTTAAAGCGTTGGAGAATCATTTGGACACCGCGGGCAACCGCATAGTGTTCTTCACCGACAACTTTTGGATCGAGCATCCGTGAACTTGAATCAAGTGGGTCGACCGCTGGGAAGATTCCTAACGAGGCGATACCACGATCCAAGACAGTTTTCGCATCCAAGTGAGAGAAAGTTGTCGCAGGAGCTGGGTCGGTTAAGTCATCCGCTGGAACGTAAATCGCTTGAACGGAGGTAATCGAACCTTTTTTCGTTGACGTAATTCTTTCTTGTAATTGACCCATTTCGGTGGCGAGTGTTGGTTGATAACCAACGGCCGAAGGCATCCGACCTAACAAGGCAGATACTTCAGATCCAGCTTGGGTAAAGCGGAAAATATTGTCGATGAATAGTAAGACGTCTTGACCTTGAACATCCCGGAAGTATTCTGCCATGGTTAAACCAGATAGACCAACCCGCATTCTACTGCCTGGTGGCTCATTCATTTGACCAAACACCATTGCTGTTTTCTTAATGACGCCTGATTCACTCATTTCACCATATAAGTCATTTCCTTCTCTTGTCCGTTCACCGACTCCCGCAAAAACGGAAATCCCACCGTGTTCGGTTGCAATATTGGAAATCAACTCTTGAATTAAAACGGTTTTACCGACACCAGCACCACCGAACAATCCAATCTTACCGCCTTTTGCGTAAGGGCAAAGTAAGTCAACGACTTTAATTCCGGTTTCCAGAATTTCTGCTTGGGTTCTTTGTTCTTCATACGTTGGAGCTGGACGGTGAATCGGCATAAACTCTTTTGCATTGACTGGACCAAAACCATCGATTGGTTCCCCTAGAACGTTGAATAGACGTCCCAAGACTTCTTTACCTACCGGAACGGAGATTGGAGCACCAGTATTCGTAGCTTCGGTTCCCCGAACTAATCCATCAGTGGATCCCATCGCAATACAACGGACAATATCATCGCCGATGTGTTGTGCGACTTCAACAACGAGTTGTGCCCCGTTGAGTGGAATGCTAATCGCCGTATACAGTTTTGGTAGATACTCTTCATTGAAACGAATATCAACAACAGGACCAAGAACTTGGATGACCTTGCCCACTGTTTTTGCTTCTACATTTTTTGCCATTTGAGCACCTCCTAAGCATTTGCGCCAGCGACGATTTCCGAAATTTCTTGGGTAATCGCTGCTTGACGGGCTTTATTGTAATCTAGTAATAGTTTATCCGTTAATTCATCCGCATTATCAGAGGCGTTCTCCATCGCTAAGCGACGGCTTGCTTGTTCCGATACATGAGATTCAACCAATCTTCCGTATAACGTTGATTGGAAGTACATAGGAATTAGAGAATCGATAATTTGCGCGGCATTAGGTTCAAAGAGTGTTTCCAAACGAAACTTTGGATCTTCTTCTTGAATATGAAATTGCGCCTTATCTACCGGAAGTAGTGTGGCTACAATTGGTTGGAATGTAACCGAGTTGACAAAGCGGGTATAGACCAAACAAACCTTGCTATACTTCCCTTGTGTGTACAAGTTCAGTGCTTGATTTGCGACCGCTTTTGCTTGGAAATATTCAATCCCTGTACTGTCATCATTGTAGGCAGCCATTGGTTTGATTCCCCGATTTTTTAAATACGAATAACCCTTGAGCCCAATGATGACAACATCATCGGTATCTTTATGAAAATGACTCATAAAATGTTTGAGCAGGTTTGAGTTATAACCACCGCACAACCCCATAGAGGAGGTAACGACGATATATAGCGTCGCTTGAGAATCATTGGTTATAAAGTAGGGACTTTCTACATCGCTCACTTTACTTAAGATATGAGCGACCATATCCATAACTTCATCCGTATATCCCTTAACTCCTTCGAGGCGATCTTTCGTTTTCTTCAGTTTTGCCGTGGCGACTAATTCCATCGCTTTGGTAATTTTTTTGGTTGCCCTTACTGAACGAATCCGACGTTTAGTAGCTTGCAATCCACGTGCCATACCCTCACCTACTTACTTAATGAAGCTTCAAAGCTTTGGGTAAATTTTCCAAAAGCCGCTTTCATGCTGGCTTCTAAGGTTTCCGAGATAGCCTTTTTGGCTTCTAATTCGGCATAGATTTCTGGGTGTTTGCTGTGCATATAGGCAAGCAATTCCTTTTCATAACGTTTAATTTCCTTCACAGGAACATTTTTAAAGAAACGATACTTAACGGCAAATAATGACATAACTTGGTCATAAACATAAACCGGTGAATATTGGTCTTGTTTTAAGATTTCCATGACGCGAGCTCCGTGTTCAAGAACCGTTTTGGTGGCGGCATCAAGATCACTACCAAATTGGGAGAATGCTTGTAATTCACGGTAGTTTGCTAATTCAATTTTTAAGGTGCCGGAGACTTGTTTAATCGCCTTAATTTGGGCAGTAGAACCAACCCGAGAAACCGATAGACCAGTATCAATGGCAGGTCTTTGACCAGCATTGAATAATTCAGTCATTAAGAAGATTTGACCATCGGTAATCGAAATAACATTGGTTGGAATATACGCTGAAATATCGCCGGCTTGCGTTTCAATAATTGGTAGAGCAGTAATCGAACCACCACCAAATTCCGGGGCAAGTCGAGCAGCTCTTTCAAGTAAACGAGAGTGTAAATAGAAAACATCGCCTGGATAAGCTTCGCGACCTGGTGGCCGTCTTAAAAGCAAGGAAACTGTCCGATAAGCAACGGCGTGTTTCGATAAATCATCATAGACAATTAAAACGTCTTCGCCTTTTTCCATCCATTCTTCCGCAATCGTTACCCCAGTATAAGGTGCGATATATTGAAGTGGGGCTAATTCACTAGCGGTCGCCGAAACAACGGTTGTATATTCCATGGCGCCTGCTTGTCTTAATTTTTCAACGATTTGGGCAACGGTGGAGTTCTTTTGACCAATGGCCACATAGATACACTTAACACCGAGTCCTTTTTGGTTGGTAATCGCATCGATAGCAATCGCGGTTTTTCCGGTTTGTCTATCCCCAATGATCAGTTCGCGTTGACCGCGACCGATTGGAATCATTGAGTCGATGGCTTTAATCCCGGTTTGTAAAGGAACATTGACTTGTTTCCGCGTCATAACACCAGGAGCAACCCGTTCAATTGGACGGAATTTCTTGGTTTTAATTTCTGGACCACCATCAATGGCTTGACCGAGTGCGTTCACAACCCGACCCATCATTTCATCACCGACAGGAACTTCAACGATCCGGCCAGTCCGTTTGACGGTGTCGCCTTCTTTAATATCTTTATCAGAGCCCATTAAAACAGCTCCAACATTTTCTTCTTCTAGATTGAACACCATCCCGTACACTTTGCCTGGAAACTCTAATAGTTCACCAGCCATCGCTTTATCGAGACCGTAAATAAGTGCAATACCATCACCAACCCGCACGACTGTTCCGACATCATTCGATTGCAATTGATGTTCATAGTTTTTGATTTGCTCTTTAATCAGAGCACTAATCTCACTTGGTTTGATACTCACACATTTCACCTCTTTCCTTCAAGTAATTCGTATTTCAACGAATCGATTTTATTTTTGAGCGAATTATCGTAAACCGTATCTTTGATAATAACTTTAAACCCACCGATCAATGTCTCATCGATCTTATTGGTTAATTCTATCTTAAAATTAGTCTCTTTTTCGATGCGAGCTTTAATCGATGTCATCAAGGATGCATCGAGACGAATTGTTGAGTAAACAACTCCTTCTTGAATCCCTTGATGTTGGTTGGCTAAAGCATTAAATTCACGGCAAATACGCATCAAATCACCGATTCTTTTTTTATCGATTAATAATCCAAGAAAATTAAAAGTAAAAACCGATAGTCGATCTTTAAATACCTTGGCTAGTAATTCTTTTTTCGCTTGAACATCAATATTGTAATGAGCGAAAAAATTAATTAAGTCATCGTTTTCTTCGATGATTGTTTGTACTTCTTTCATCTCTTTTTGAAAGACGACGACCGCTTTGTTTTCCAAAGCTAATTCAAAAAGCGCTCCAGCATAGCGGGCTGCAATACTATCCATTGATATCAGCTTCCTTAACGAAATCTTCTACCAATTTCACGTTGTCGCTATCGTTGACTTCACGACCGACTACTTTACCAGCTGCTTGGAGTGCGACATCAATAATTTCCATCCGAATTTGACGTTGAACCCGAACTTTTTCCGCTTCAATATCACGGGTCGCTTGTTCGCGGCGAATCTTCGCTTCTTGTTCGGCTTTTGCAATAATTTCATCGCGTTGATTCAAAGCATTGACTTTGGCATCATCGACGATGGCCCAAGCTTCTTTATAGGCATCTTTTAATGTCTTTTCAGCAAGAGCATCTTTATCAACGGCTTGTTTTAATCTATCATCCGCATCGGTGACTGTTTTTGCAATATGCGCTTTTCGCGTTTCAAGCATCTTAGTAACAGGTCCCCAAAGCTTCTTTTTAACGATAATGAATAAAATGGCAGTTGCGAGTAATTGCGTAATCAAAGCCGATACGGAAGGGAAAATACGAGATGCAACATCGCCAAGTACTTCTGCGAAGTCTTGACCTAAAAATAAAATAGGCATATTTCTCCTCCTTTACATTTTTCCTTTTAACAAAGGAAGATGATAATTAAACAACTTTGAAAACGAACATTAAAAGTAGGGAAACAACTAGACCATAAATCCCGGTTGTTTCAGCAAGAGCAACGGCAAGAATAAGGTTACTACGGATAGTACCTTCAAGTTCTGGATTACGGGCAATGGCTTCCAAAGCTTTACCACCGGTATATCCTTCACCAATACCAGGACCAATCCCGGAAATAACACCGATACCAGCACCAATAGCAACTAAACCTTTTGCAAGAATTTCGGCAACTTCTACTGTCATAATAAATTTTCCTCCTTGATTTTCTAAGCTTAACTAAGCTTCTGATGGGGCTTCTGCCGCCACAAATAGACACGAAAGTGAAATAAAGACTAACGTTTGAATGAGTGCTCCGAAGAAGTCAAAGTAACCATGAAATAATGGAGTTATGACGGGAGCAATAAAGTTAAATGCGGGTATATGTAATAACCCAAGTAGTGCTTCGGCCACACCTGCTGTCGCCCAATAAATCAAACTTAATACGATAGTTCCCGCTAAAGCGTTCCCAAACATCCGGAACGAAAGCGAAATAATAATAATCGGATAAGTCATGATGTTAATTGGTAAAAATACAGCAAATGGCGAGATAAAGCGTTTGAAATACTTCCATTTTTGAAACCGAATCGCCGTTGAGTGAACCATGATGAACGTTGTAAAGGCTAACATCAATGGAACCGCATAGTAGGTGACTGGTGAAGGAAGTCCAAGCACGCCTGAAACAAACGATAAAGGAAGATACATAGCAACAAATCCAAAATATGGGGCAAAACTTTTAAAGCGTTTCCCCATCATATTCACAACAAAATTGTCTATGCCTCCGACGATCGTTTCCCCAATAAATGTGGCTGTTGTTGGTTTAGCAAGTGGATCGATTTGTTTAACCTTCCGCCCGATTACAATCGCAACAATTGATAGAAAAATTACAATAATTAGCGAACTGTAAATTTCTGCCGGTAAATTACGAAAGTAATTCGCGATTGCATCACCAACGCTAGACATCAAAATATCCATCGCTATCAATTCCTTTCATCAAATATTGATTGACAACTATTGACAATTTTATCACAAACAGCCCAAAAAACAAACAATAAAAGTTAAAAATTGCTGGAAACACAAGTGAAATTGTTAACGAAGCCGCATAAATACTCATCCGAAGGATGCGGGAAAGGACAAGTGAGCGTTTTAATTTGTCTAAACGGGCTTTTTGACCCGTAAATTTCAAAATTTCAAAACATAAAATACTGATGAGTCCACCAAAGATAAAACCAAATGCGAATGTATGACGAATAAAAAAAAGAGGAATGGCTATCACAAAGGTTAGTACAAATCCAATTCTTCTAACTCTTTTAAAATACATTCTATCCCTCCTTTTCTACAATTAAAAATTATTTTGTGCCAAATAGGCGATCTCCGGCATCACCAAGACCAGGAACAATATAACCAATATTGTTTAATTTTTCATCAAGCGCTGCTAAATAAATTTCCACATCTGGATGATGATCCAAGACGAATTTAACTCCTTGTTGAACACCGACTAAGCAAATTAGCTTAATATCTTTCGCTCCTTTTTTCTTCAACTCATCGATGGCAACTTTCGCACTACCACCGGTGGCAAGCATTGGGTCAAGAACAAAGACAGTTGATTTTCCAAGCTCTTCCGGAAATTTTGCATAATAGACACATGGTTTTAATGTTTCTTCGTTGCGATACATACCCATATGACCAATTTTGGCGGTTGGAATTAACTTTTTAATCCCATCGACCATGCCGAGTCCGGCTCGTAAGATAGGAACAAGTACGACACTCTTCGTCAGAATTTCGCCTTTTGTTGGGCAAATCGGAGTGACGATATCAATCTTGTCAGTGGTAAGATTACGGGTAATTTCATAGACCATTAACCCTGCGATTTCATCGAGGTTTTCGCGGAACTCCTTTGTACCCGTGTGGATATCGCGCATTTGTGTCAACTTGTGATTAATCAGCGGATGTGTGAGAACTTTTAGCATAATTTTGTTTACCTCCCGTGTAATGGACGACCTTTGACTAATTCTAATACTTCTGCTTTCAGTTGTCCAAGCATTTCTTGGTTTTGTGGATCTCGTAATGCCCGAGCAATGATCTTGCCAACTTGAATGAATTCCTTTTCTTTAAATCCTCTTGTGGTCATAGCTGGAGTTCCTAAACGAATTCCTGAACCATGCATTGGCTTTTCTTGATCAAATGGAATCGTATTCTTATTGCAGGTTATATAGATGGTATCCAGCAGTTTTTCGGCTTGGATTCCCGTTAGTCCACAACTTGATTTAACATCGAGCAATAACAAGTGATTGTCACTACCACCGGTCACAACGCGAAAGCCTTCTTCTTTAAGGGATTGAACCAACGCTTGTGTGTTACTTAAAACTTGTTTTTGATAATCGACAAAACTTGGTTCCATCGCTTCTTGGAAACAGATGGCTTTTCCTGCGATCACATGTTCTAATGGACCGCCTTGAATGCCTGGAAATACTCTTTTATCAATAATATCTTTATATTTTGCCTTACAAAGGATAATTCCACCGCGTGGTCCCCGTAAGGTTTTGTGCGTCGTTGATGTGACAAAGTCAGCATAAGGAACTGGACTTGGATGTAAGTTGGTGGCAACTAAGCCGGCAATATGGGCCATATCGACCATCAACATTGCCCCAACTTCATCGGCGATTTCACGAAACTTTTTGAAGTCAATGATGCGACTATATGCACTCGCTCCTGCGACAATTAACTTTGGTTTACAAGCAAGCGCAATTCTTCTTACTTCATCATAGTCGATTCTTTCGGTTACTTTATCGACACCATAACTATAAAAATGGTAGGTAAATCCCGAGAAATTGAGTGGATGTCCATGGGTTAAATGGCCACCGGCCGCTAAATCCATCCCTAAGACAACATCGCCTGGTTGTAAAACCGCGACATAGACGCCAGTATTGGCTTGTGT
>CAYOYG010000006.1:7947-16825 GCA_964408135.1 uncultured Eubacteriales bacterium
AGACAACATCGCCTGGTTGTAAAACCGCGACATAGACGCCAGTATTGGCTTGTGTTCCTGAGTGGGGTTGGACGTTTGCGTGTTCGGCATTAAATAGTTTTTTTAAGCGTTCAATGGCTAGACTTTCCACTTCATCAATGAATTCACAACCACCATAGTAACGTTTACCAGGATAGCCTTCGGCATACTTATTCGTAAGAATACTACCAACGGCTTGTAATATGTCATCGGAGACAAAGTTTTCACTCGCAATTAATTCAATATGCGAAAGCTGCCGTTTGGTTTCTCTTTCGATGATGGCTTGTACTACTAGATCCTTCATATTCTCTTCTCCTTATTTCTTATTTTCGTAGGCACTAATGATATCGATTCGTTTTTGATGACGACCGCCTTCAAATGCGGTAGTTACAAACGCTTGTACACACAATAATGCTTCTTCTTTTGTGATAAACCGACCAGGCAATGCTAGCATATTGGCATCGTTATGCTGCCGCGAAAGTTTGGCAATTTGTTCATTGGTGACTAATGCACAACGAATCCCTTTCACCTTGTTCGCTGCAATGCTAATCCCCACACCACTGCCACAAATAACGATCCCTTTGTCCGCTTGATGGGAAGCAACCATTTCGCCTGCTTTGATGGCATAGAGTGGATAATCGGTTGAATCACAGGTATAGGTCCCAACATCAATCACTTCATATTGATGGTTCTTCAAGTAGTCTTTAACCGCTTCTTTCATTTCAAATCCCGCATGATCGCTTCCAATGACTATCTTCATTTTATAGCCCCCTTTTTGTATGATTTCTTCTTGTGTAATCGCTCCTTGGCGTAGAATTTTTATCGACGTTCCCGTTAAATCGACTATCGTTGTCGCCAGTTGACTTTTTGGTTCCCCCTGCACAATACAAGCGACTTTGTCTTGAAAGACTTGGAAGGTTTCTTCCGCATTCTTACAAGGTGGTTCCCCTGCTAAGTTAGCACTAGTCAAGAAAATAGGTTCTTTTACTTTTTGCATGAGCTCCAAGACAAAAGGATCGTCACTAAAACGAATCGCTATACTATCTTGCCCCGCACTTAGATACGCTGGAACTTCCAGACGTTTTGGTAAAACAATGGTCAATGGACCAGGTAAAAATGCTTGAATGATACGTTTACTTCTTGCGTCAACAACCACATACTTTTCAATATCTTCTACCGAACTAACCAGTAAAGGAAAGGCCTTATTCAAAGGCCGATTCTTGCACTCCACTAAGCGTAAATAGGCGGCATAATCGTTGGCGATTACCGCAATACCGAAAACCGTTTCGGTTGGAAAACAAACAATTTTTTTATCTAACAAAAAAGAGGCAATGCGATCAGTTTCAGCTTTGGTTACTTTGACTGTTTCCATCTTCTCACCTCTTCGAATGCATTTTAGCACAAACAAGGGCTTATTTCCATAAATTATTTTTGAAAGCCCTTCCGTTTTATTTCGCCCCATTTATGCTTGGATTTTCGATATTGAAAAACGGCAATGATTTTATAAAAAGTATTAATTTGACGATACCCAAAGTTTTCGATAAACGAATAAACAAATAGTTTTAACAATTGGGTGATACTTGGATACTTACGGAAGGTCGTTTCTTCAAGTAGCAATGCCCCAATCGACAAGATAACCCCATACATCAAAGCGATTAAAAAGAAAGCGCAAAGAAACCATATATCAACCAAGCCAAGAATACATGATACGATCACAATGAAATACCCAAACAATTCAATGATTGGACCTAAGAGCTCAAACAACCAATAATATGGTAATGAAACCATACCAATACGGCCATAACGTGGATTCATTAACATGGAGCGATGCTTAATTAAAACATCCATCAATCCGATTTGCCACCGCTTTCTTTGTTTCTTTAAATCCGATAAGGTTTCTGGTGGTTGAGTCCAACAAATTGGATCAGGTACAAATTTGATGGAATAAGGACGTTTTATTTCGCGCATCCTACGATGTAATTTTAAAATCAATTCCATATCTTCCCCGATACAATTGCGGGTATAACCTCCCACACTCATAACAGCCTCTTTATTAAAGGCACCGAAGGCACCGGAAATAATTAAAAGTAACCCAAAGGTATCAAAGCCCATCCGTCCAGTTAAAAATGCCCGTAAATATTCAACGGTTTGTAAGATAACCAATGGTTTTTTAGCTAATTGCACTCGTTGTAGTTTTCCATCTTCCATTTCATAGCCACTGCCGATACGGACAATTCCCCCCATCGCCACACACTTTGGATCTAATAAGAAGGAATACATAATGCGGATTAACGATTGTTTTTCTAACACTGAATCGGCATCAATCGACACAAAAACCGGGTATTTTGAAACATTAATTCCCGCATTTAAAGCATCGGCTTTTCCCCCGTTTGCTTTATCGATGACAACTAGATTCGGATACTTCACCGAGCGATAGATGGTTTTAATGGTATTGGTTGGTATTGTTTTCTTATAGGGTTGCGCAAATGGGACTAAATCGAAGGCTTGAATCAGTAGAGATAGGCTATTATCTTTTGACCCATCGTTGATGACAATAACTTCATATTGTGGAAAATCAAGGGATAATAAATTATGGGTATTATCGACAATGGTGGCCGACTCATTATACGCTGGTACTAAGACGGAAATTGGAATCATATTTTCGGAATCAATATAGTGTTCATACTGAGCATAACGTTGGGACTTAACATAGCGATTCATACTAAACCAAGCCGAAAACAATTGCAGTGAATATGCAAGGTTGATCAAGATGACATAAACGAATGAAAGGTAATTAATGAAGATTAAAATGTCAATTAAGATATTTTTCATACCCTCACCCGGGCTTTCATGATTTTTTGTTGATCCAACATAAACGCGAATATTTCCGAGGCGTAGCGATCTTTTTTCTCCCGAATCTTGGCAAAAACATAGGATTTATCATCATATTGAACTAAGGCTTGGGCCGCACGATAACGCACCGCCCATCGGGCATCAAATAAAAAGTTGATAATCGTATCCACATAACTATTTAAGTCAATATTGCTTAACGCATAAATGATCGCTATTTTAATTTCGAAGCGAGTGGTCGAAGCATAATTCGCGATGATAGGACCCGCATCTTTGGCTTGTAATTGACCTAGAGCGCGCATGGTATCGATAATAAAGTTTAAATTTCCTTCTGGTTCATCAAGATAAGGCATGATGAGCGGAATTAATTCAACCAAGCCGTTTTTCCCAATCGATTTAATACAGGACCTTTTGATGTAATTATCGGTGGATTGCTGCAGTAATTGTTGCACGAAAACCAGGCGATTGCCTTGATATTCATCAAATATTTCTTGGAGCATACGAAACGATAGACCAAGTGGTGTTGCCGCGTGATGGAAATAATTGATTAATGCTTCCGCTTGTCCTAATTTAGCTAGACACATACAGCAGGTATATTGAACTTCAACGCGTTTTCCATGGCGCGCAAGTAATTTTTCTACGTAAGGGGCATATTCAATTAACTGTAATTCACCGATGATTTTACTTATTAATAAAGCGGAGGCAAGATTACTACTTTGAATTTTGCGTTTTAAATACTTCATATAACGCGGGGCAAGGATGATTTTCTTTAGATAAGGCATCTGCTCACTATTGAGTTCGCGAATGAGTTTTTCCAAGACAAAAATGCCACAATTATTGCGGAGACTAAGGAGACGATTATAGATTTTATCTTCGGCCAATGGATTTAATTTCCCATAACGAAGCAGGGAGATTTGTTCCCGATAGCGGACAACTTTTATAAAACGCAAGACCCGAACCTTGGTGCGAAAGCGGATGAGGATTCGTAAATTGGTGACAAAATGAGCAAGTAAAAGAATCATCATAAATAAACCAAGGATGGCTGGCATAACGACAATTAAAATGCGAACAATTTGATTAAATGGGAAGATTATAGGCACCACCCCAATCTAAGAGGACCTGTTAGATTTCAATCGGTTTTTTCTCTAAGTTAACTATAACAAAATAACCCCTCGACTAACAAGACTATTTGCTTGTCATCTCAGGGGTTATTCGTCGATTTATCTTTTTTTGGTTGTAATACAATGACTCGTGGATGATGGGCCATATCTTGATAAAGTTTGACTTCATAATCGTGCGCTAAATCAACAATGGCATCGGCTTGTAAAAAGCCAATCTCAAAATAGATTGTGCAACGAGGGTGAAGCGTCAATAATTGTTGATAATAATAAAGACCATCATTTTTGGCAAACAAAGCTAAAGCAGGTTCATAAGACCGGACTTGTGAATCGACATCTACATCATTTTCCGCAATATAAGGGGGATTACAAACAATAATATCGTAATCATTCGGATGTTTTTGAATATGATTCACCATATCTTCACAAATCCAGGTTATATCCACTAAATGAGCGGTTGCATTCATGGAAGCGACCTCTAATGCTTTTTGACTACAATCAAGTCCAGAAACACTCCACTGCGGACGATGTTTTTTTAAGGTAATGGCCAAATTACCACTGCCAGTTCCCAGATCAATGACTTTTAATGGCCGATGATCATGCTGTTGTAAGACGACTTCAATTAAGGTTTCACTATCAAAACGGGGAATTAATACCCGAGAATCCACCATAAATTTCTCCCCATAAAAATAGGTATAACCAAGAATATATTGCAAGGGTTCCCCTTGACAATATCGGTGGTACTTTTCATCAAATTTCTTGATTTCATCCGCGGTTATTTCTTGGTTCATAGCAGCAAAAAGATGGACGCGGTCCATCTTTAAAACATCTTCTAAAAGACGATAAATATCGGAAAGAAGCGATGTGTCGTCGCTCGTTTTTTGAATCGACTTAAAAATGAACTCACGGAGCAGCATTATAAACCACTTCCTAGAAGTTTTAGTTTTTGATCTTCATCGATTAAAGCTTGAATAATAGCATCGAGTTGACCTTCCATGACGCGATCGAGTTGTTGAATCGTAAACCCAATCCGATGGTCAGTAACGCGATTTTGTGGATAGTTATAGGTTCGGATTTTTTCACTACGATCACCCGTTCCAATTTTGGAACGACGTTCGGCACCACGCGCATTTTCAGCTTCCCTGGTTTTAAAATCCAACAACTTTGTCCGTAACATAGCTAAACATTTTTCCCGATTTTCGACTTGCGAACGGCCATCTTGACAAGTCGCAACAATCCCGGTTGGTAAGTGGGTCATGCGAATCGCTGATTCGGTTTTATTGACGTGTTGACCACCAGCCCCCGATGCCCGATAAGTATCGACTTGGACTTCATTCATATTGATTTCAACATCGACTTCATCGGCTTCCGCCATAACAAGAACGGTTGCCGTCGAAGTATGAATCCGACCACTGGCTTCCGTCGAAGGAACCCGTTGGACGCGGTGAACTCCAGATTCATATTTAAAGTTGGAATAGACGCCTTTTCCTTTGACCATAAAGGCTACGATAGAAAAGCCTCCAGCCGATGATTCTGAAGAATCGAGCATTTCAATCGCCCATTTCTTACCTTCACAATAACGGGTATACATCCGAAATAAGTCACCCGCAAAAATATTGCCTTCATCGCCACCAGCGGCTCCCCGAATTTCCATAATAATATTTTTTTGATCATTCGGATCTTTTGGCACTAATTCTAAGCGAATTTCTTCGTATAAAAGATTGAGTTTTTGCGTGTTGATTTCGACTTCATGCTTCCCCATTTCGGCTAATTCACTGTCTTTATCGTGCGCTAAAATCTTAGCTTCTTCAATTTGATTTTCTAAATGAACATAATTGTTATAAAGACCGGCTACCTTCAGCAGGTTACCCCGTTCTTTTGCATATTGTTTATACCGATTGTAATCCGATGCAACATTGGGTAATTCCATCATTTTTTCCAAATAAGTGCAACGATCACTAATCGTTTTTAAGCGTTCCCGCATTTTACTTTCCATTTTTACTCTACCTCCTAGTCGCTAGTTTATTATATATTGTTTTTGGCTTGTTGCCTACTCTTTTTCTATGACATCGACATTGAATTTCTCAATCATCATAAACGGATGGTAACTTTCTTTTGCGTAACGTAGACCTGGATCATCCACATCATCTTCGCGATTGACATAGTGAATTTGGTCAAGATTTGCCTGAACAAATAACTTGTTAATCATCGCATAGGAGCCTTCAATGTGGCGCATTGCCTTCTCCACATGGACATATAATGTATCATCAATAATATCGCCATACGTCATAGCAACGACTTCCTCGTTGACAATTAAATACGCCCCTAGAAATCCAAGGGTAAAAAAGTTATCGAGAACTTTTTGGAGTTGCTCAACTTCATATTCGCCGGTTTCACTATGGTTTCCATATTGTTCATTGAATCGTTCTACAAATGCTTTTACGAGGACTATGTCTTGTTCATTTTGAATTTTTTTAAATTGATAATTCGGATAAAACCGCATAAATTTATTTACTTTATTGCGGTGGGTCGCATTTTTATTGCCTTTTAATTCGGCGAGTTCACTCGCTAGATAGACATAATCAAACCACTTCCGAACCGGATTGATGATTAAATTTTCGATTTGAAATACCTTCTTTAAAATTTCGACTCCGGCGGCGGGAACCGTCATAAAACGCAAAGGTTGCTTATTTTGGCGACAACACTCTTGAATGGAACGCAATGTCTCCTCAATTTGACAACGACCGATAGGAAAAGCAAAGACATTATTCCCTTCATGACTTGTCCCTTGGATGACTAAACATTCATGATCGATGCTATAACGATAATGAAAATAATCTTTCCACATAAAAATCGTATTAACGGTATAATCGCACGAGCGATAGGTTTGGGTCATTAAATAGGGTTTTATCAGAGGTATATCCGAGGAATCAATCGTTTTAAACTGCATAGGTTACTCCTTTTTATTTTATAAATAATGCGTCGATGGTGATGTTTAAACCGTGGGCAATCTTTTCAATGGCTTGCAAAGAAACATTGCGTCTACCACATTCCACATCACAAATATAATTCTTATTTAAATGCGCGCGAAAAGCGAGCTCTTCTTGGGTTAAATTCTTTAATTTTCTTAAATAGCGAACCCGTTCACCAAATTGAACTTCAATCATCACTTTCACCACCAAACTTCACGGCGATTTCCATCAATTTACGTAATTTATGATTAATCCCTGATTTGCTGATTTTTTGCTTCGTTTGTTGCGCATATAACTCAGCTAATTCATTTAAAGAAGCCTCGGGATTTTCATAGCGCAATTGGGCGACGACTTTTAATGGTTCATCTAAATTTGCTAGCCCAATTTTTTGATCGAGATAACTTAGTAATTTATGTTGACGATTGCCACTTTCAATCGCCCGCATTTCATTGGCAATATCACAGTTATAGACTCGATTCATTGAATTATATTGATCGCGTTGAATGCGAATTTCTTCATATTTCATCAAGGATTTATAAGCACCAACAATCTTTAAGAAATCTGCGATTTGATCACTTCTTTTTAAATAGACAATCGCTTGATTACGCCGTTTAATAACTTTACTCGTTAAATAAAACTTGCGCATAACCTTGACTATGTAATCGGCGAAATCTTGGTCATTTACACCAATTTCTAAATGATAATCGCTTGTGGAAGGTGAATTAACACTCCCTGCGGCCAAAAAAGCCCCGGCGAGATAGGCCCGTTGAACTTCGGCATTTTTCAAAAATTCTTTACTTGGGAGGGTTTTTAATCCGGTTTCTGGATAATAAATTTGCAAGGTTTCCAGTAATGATTTAACCCCATAAGAAATCTCAGCATGAATGATTTTATTATCTTGATTCACCCGTAATTTTTTCTTCTCACTGATGGTGATATTTGGTTCACATTGATGATATTCTTTTAAAAGGCGAATGATTAGTTTTGCCGCCTTGATATTTTCGGTTTTGATACTTAGTACCCAATTGTTATTACGCAGTAAAAGATTGCCATTGATTTTAATGAAAGCCGATAAAAGGGCATCGATGATGTCACGGTTGGTTTCATTAATAATGGCAATTTCTTCTTTTACTTCTTTGGTAAAAGATATTTCTGATTTAGTTTTTTTAGCTGCTACATCCTGCATACTTTCACCTCGTACTTTTTCTATTATACCACGATAAGGGTGGTAGAGGAAACTCTATTATTTGACAAAAAATCATATGGAAACCATATGATGTTTAGTCTAAATTATCGATATACTTAATTGCGGAATTAGCGGCAATAGCGCCGTCACTACTCGCGGTTAATATTTGCCGTAATTGCTTATCTAGCACATCACCAGCGGCGAAGATACCTGGAATTTTTGTTTGTAAATCAACATCGACTTGAATATAACCCTTTTCATCAAGAATGGCTAAATCTTTTAAAAACGAGGTAGCAGCATCCAGTCCAATAAAAGGAAAGACGGCCGCGACTGGATAGGTTTCTTCTTGACCATTCTCCAGATTCTTTAAAACCATTTTTTCCACCACTTTAGTGCCTAAAATAGCCACTGGAATCCGTTTGAGAAGTAGTTTAATCTTCGGGTGGTTACGCACTTGATTGGCTAGGTGTTCTTCTCCGCGAAATTCATCCCGACGATGTACCAGATAGATTTCGTCGCTAAAACGAGTGAGATACAAGGCTTCTTGCAGGGCAGAATTACCACCACCTACGACCATCATTGGTCGTTTACTATATAAGGCTCCATCACAAACCGCACAATAGGAAACACCACGACCATAGAATTCAACTTCGCCTGGCACATTCATTTTTCTTTCAATCGTGCCACTTGCAATAATAATGGCTTTCGTAGTATAGCTTGCATCTTGTGTGACG
>CAYOYG010000007.1:0-12023 GCA_964408135.1 uncultured Eubacteriales bacterium
AAATGCATTCATCAAATTAAGTGTTAAGGCACCACGACCAATTGGTGAACCCGGTGTCGTTTCGATTCGGGTAGAAACAGCAGGCGGTTATTCTTTTCCGAGTGGCCATAGCCAAAACAGCGCAACTTTATTTACTTGGTTAAGTCGGATTATTAAAAAACACTGGTTTTCGATAGTGGGTATCGTTCTGGTTGTATTCGTTATGATATCCCGTTTATATCTAGGGGTTCATTATCCAATTGATGTTTTAATTGGCGCCTTGCTTGGATGGATTATTGGTGGATCATTAATGGTGTATTATGATTGTTTTCGTCATCCAAAACGTGTGGTGATGATAGCGATGCTTTGTTATCTACCTATCGCTTTCTTTTTCGGTCTAAAAGATCCTACGATGGCCGAAGAAATGTTTCAAATGTATGGATTATTTATTGGCAGTTTTCTAGCCTTTGAATTTGAAGAAAAGTATGTTCAGTTTACTAATAATGATTGTCGTTGGAAGAGTATTCTTCGCTATGTTCTTGGCATTATCGTTGCCTTGGGTTTACAAGTCGGTTTGAAGATGATTTTTGGGGATAGTCTTATCGGCAATTTTGGTCGTTATTTCCTGATCGCCTTTGTGACACTCGGCTTGTATCCGTATTGTTTTAAGAAACTAAGATTTTAAAAGTATGTTATAATCAAAATGGAGTGGATAATATGGAAGTAAAATTATTTAATAGTCTTTCGAATCAAATGGAAGTATTTAAGCCGATTCATGAAAATAAAGTTAGTATTTATATTTGTGGACCAACGGTGTATGGCTATGTTCACATTGGCAATATGCGGCCGGTTATTTCGTTTGATGTCTTACGGCGAATGTTTATGTATCTTGGTTATGAAGTAAGTTACACAACCAATATCACAGACGTAGACGATAAGATTATCAATGCGGCAAAACAAGAAGGCATTAGCGAAAAAGAAGTAGCGAAAAAATATGCAGATTACTTCTTTTGGGCTTACCAAGAGGTCAATGCATTACCACCAACTAACATTCCAACCGTTACGCAAAACATGGATGGAATCATTGCTTTTATTAATGATTTAATTCAAAAAGGATTTGCCTATGCCATAGATGGTGATGTCTATTTTCGGGTGGGTAAAATTGCTAGTTATGGTCGATTAGGCAACTTTAAAGTCGAAGATTTAAAAGTGGGAGCCCGCATTGAAGAAAATGAAAAAAAGGAAAACCCACTTGATTTTGCTTTATGGAAAAAAACAAGCGAAGGTATTCAATTTCCTTCACCATGGAGTCTAGGACGTCCAGGGTGGCATACCGAATGTGTCGTTATGATTAATGGTTTATACGAAGAGGGACTAATTGATATTCATGGTGGTGGATTTGATTTAAAATTTCCACATCACGAAAATGAAATTGCTCAATCCATCGCTTGCCACAATCATTCGCTTGCCCATTATTGGCTGCATAACGGTTTTGTTAATATCGATAACGAAAAGATGTCTAAATCATTAGGAAATGTTCGCCGGGCGAACGATATCATCAAACAATATGGCGGAAACGCTGTTCGCTTAACTATGATGAACTCTCATTATCGAGCACCAATTAATTTTTCAAATGATATCTTAGAAGCCAATGTCAAAGAAAGTCAACGAATTGGTCACACAATTAAACAAGGTGAAATCAAGCTGGCTCTTGAAGGGTTGCAACCAACCACTCAACCGGATTCGATTTTAATTGAACGCTTTTTAAGTTTTGTTGCCGATGACTTGAATACGGCGAATGGAATCATGGTGCTTAACGAAGCCATCAAGGAATTAAATATGTCGATTCGGCAAAATAAAATGGATCGGCTGGCTCAACTTATCAAAACCATATATGATATGTTATTTGTTTTGGGTTTAAAATTTGAACCATATGTCCTTTCGCAAGAAGAACAAAAACTCTTTGGATTGTGGGAAACTTATAAAAAGAACAAAGATTTTACTAATGCAGATATAATTCGTAATATATTGATTAGTAAAGATCTTGTATAGATAATTGTTGGAATTTGACGATACTTTGGGAATTAAGGAGGTTTGAATTGTGTCACAATATATATATGGTAAAAATACCGTATTATCGCGTCTACAAAGCGAGGGCGATATTGAGGAATTATACATTGCTGATAACTTTAAAGATGAAAAGATTTTGGTCGAACTTAAGAATCGAGATTATCAAAAAGTCAGCTATGCAGCATTAACAAAAATGATTCGCAACGATAACCATCAAGGGATTGTTGCGAAAATCAAGACGTATCCATTTTACGACTTTGAGCAATTGGTAAAAGATTTGAGTGCAAAGAAAAATCCGCTTTTACTCTTTGTTGACGGAGTCGAAGATCCTCATAACCTCGGCGCGATTTTAAGAACGTGTGATGCAATTGGAGTAGATGGAGTGGTTTTACCGCGACATGGCAGTGTTGCGTTGAATTCGACTGTTGCTCGGGTTTCAACTGGGGCAATCGAACATGTAAAAGTAGCAGAAGTTACAAATTTTACAATGACTTTGAAAAAAATGAAAAAAATGGGCTATTGGGTAGTTGGGGCAGAAGCAAATCAATCGCAAGATTACCGAAGCATTGACTACAAGATGCCACTTATTCTTGTAGTTGGTTCAGAAGGTAAAGGTATTTCGCGTTTAGTTTTAGAAGAATGCGATTATAAAATTCACCTACCAATGGTCGGTCATGTAAGTTCATTGAATGTTTCGGTCGCGACAGCCTTACTCCTTTATCAAATTCATTCATCACGTTTTCCAGTGTAGGAGGATTGAAGAATCGATGATGCGCCAGATATCCGATGATGAATTGATTTACATGATTCATCAAGGGAATGACGAAGCAGTAAATCTTATGTTACAACGTTATGAGAGTTATATGCGAAACTGGGCATTAAAGAGCATACGCACTCAAAAGGAAAGGCAAGTCGAGTTGACCGATATGATGCAAATAGGTCGACTTGAATTGTACCAAGTGATTGGAAAATATCGAAATGAAGAGGGGAATTTTTTCTCCTTTTTAAAACTATGTATTGAACGAGAGTTTTATACCTATATTCGCGGATTCTTAGCGAATGTTGTTCCCAATTACCATACTATCTCATTGGACGAGCCGGTAAATGATCATAGCAATTATACCTATGTTGATTTCTTTGAAAGTCAATATTTTATGTCCTATCCTGATCGAGTTTATGAATTACAAGAAGAAATAGAACAAATTTATCAGTCTGACTTAAGTGAGTTAGAAAAACAAACCTTGTCAATGAAGATGATGGGATGCACCTATGAAGAGATTGCCGACAAACTCGGGTTGAGTCGAAAAAAAGTGGATAACTTGATTGCGCGCATTAAAACAAAAATCCGTGTAAAACGGTGATTTGGTTTGACTTAGGAAAATGGTTATGTTAAAGTGAAATACACGAAGGTGGTTTTTTTATGCGTGAAAAGTTAATATTAGTCTGCAGTGAATGTCTTTCACGAAACTATGTAACCACAAAACAAAAGTATGGTGTCAAAGAAAGATTCGAAGTCAACAAGTATTGTAAAAAATGTGGTAAACATACATTACATAAAGAAAGCAAATAGACGAGGAGGCAGTTTATGAAAGCGATTAAAAATTATTTTCTTGGAGTCGGTAAAGAAATTAGACGGATTCGCTGGGCAAAAGGTGAAGCTTTGCAAAGCGCATTTTTAACGGTTCTCGGCTATGCTATTTTCTTTGGTTTGTTTTTAGTCTTAACCGATTTTTTAGTCATCAAACTGCTGCAAGCAATCAATTTTAAATAGGTGGAAATATATGGAACAACTTGGCGAAAAACAATGGTACGTTGTTAATACGTATTCTGGACATGAAAATAAGGTAAAAGAAAATTTGCTCCGGCGGATTGAAAGCATGAATATGCAAGATTATATCTTGCAAGTTTTGGTTGCCGAAGTGGAAGTTCCTGTTATGAGAGAAGGACTACCAACTGGGAAAATGAAACTAAAAAATACATATCCTGGCTATGTTTTTGTGGAAGTTATCATGACCGATGAAGCATGGTTTATTATTCGAAATACACCAGGTGTCACCGGATTCGTTGGATCTAGTGGCGGTGGAACAAAACCATTCCCTGTACCAAAGGAACAAATCGATACCGTCTTGAAAAAAGCCGGAATTGTCAATAAAGATATGTACAATGAATATCTTGTTGGAACAGCTGTACGCATTCTCCATGGAGCCCTGGCTGGTAGTAATGGCGTCATCTCCAATGTGGATGCTGAAAACAATATGATTGAAGTTGAAGTAACTTTCTTTGGTCGTAAAAACCGTGTCAATGTCAGTTTTGCTGAAGTAGAAAAATTATAAAAAATTTAAGATTGCTTTCTTAGCAATCTTTCTTTTTTTCGATTTAGGGAAATTAATTTTGGATTTTGATTGCGAAATAACTTGCAATTTAAACGAGATTTTTGTATCATATACCTTGCACTACGTGTGCATAAATTTTTTGCGCGTGGAAGGATATTAATCCATTGACCACAGCACGGACAATTACAAATTAGGAGGTGTGTCGCGTGAGTAAAAGAGTCGCAAAAGTCGTTAAACTAGAAATTCTAGGTGGACAAGCAAAGCCTGGTTCAGCCCTTGCTTCAGCCGGAATCAACATGCCAAAATTCTGTTCGGCATTTAATGATCAAACCAAAGAACGCAATGGAGAAGTTGTTCCTGTCATCATTACAGCCTATGAAGACAAGTCATTTGATTTTGTTATCAAAACAACTCCAGCTGCCGTATTGCTGAAGAAAGCTGCAAACATTAAGACTGCTTCTGGTAATCCTAAGAAAACAAAGGTTGCTACTATTTCAGCCGAAGAAGTTCGCAAGATTGCCAAATACAAACTACCTGATTTAAACGCTAACGATGTTGAAGCTGCTATGAAGATTGTTGAAGGTACAGCTCGTAACATGGGAATCGTTGTCGAAGGTATGGAAAAGAAGTAATTTTACCATCATTTGTGGGAGGATAACTCCGCAAATACCACATAGGAGGAAAGTATAACATGGCAAAGAAAAGTAAAAAATACTTAGAGGCAGTAAAGCAAATCGATGCAAGCAAAATCTACACGGTTAGTGAAGCTGTCGCGTTATTGAAGAAAATTAGTTTCGCAAAGTTTAATGAAACGGTTGCTGTTTCATTTAATCTTGGAGTTGACCCAACACAAGCTGATCAACAAATCAGAGGTGCAATGGTTCTACCTCATGGTACTGGTAAAGAAAAAGTTGTTCTTGCTATTACCAATAAAGTAGAAGAAGCCAAAGCCGCTGGTGCTGAATTTGTTGGCGGCAAAGAAATGCTTGAAAAGATTAAGAATGAAAACTGGTTTGGTTATGATGTAATCGTCGCTACACCGGATATGATGGGTGAACTTGGTAAATTAGGGAAAGTTCTTGGTCCAAAAGGTTTAATGCCTAACCCAAAAACTGGAACTGTATCACCAGATATTACAAAAGCAGTTAAAGAAATTAAAGCTGGTAAGATTGAATACCGCGTTGATAAGGAAGGGAATCTTCATGCTATCGGTGGTAAGGTTCAATTTGAAGATGCAAAATTAGCCGAAAACATTGTTGCAATTTGCAAACAAATTATTAAGGTTAAACCTGCAGCTGTCAAAGGTGTCTACATTAAGAACGTTGTTGTTTCCTCTACGATGGGACCAGCAATTAAAATTAATCCAGAATCACTCTAGATATTGCATTTAGTCAAACAATTTGATAAAATTAATTAGTCAATATACCGTAGACAGCAACGGCCATGGGGCTTAAAAAATGTTGCCGAGGTGTGAAAAGTGTTTTTATTGAAAACATAACCCACATCTTTCGGTGTGGGTTTATTTATTTCTACTTAGTATATTGATTATTTATAGTCGAAAATACATTACAAGGAGGTGCCCGTATGAACAAGACAATTATTGCTCAAAAGCAAAGCGTGGTCGATACGATTGTCGCCAATGCTAAAGCATCGCAATCCATTTCAATTATTGAATACCGTGGATTAACGGTTTCTGAATTTGAAAAATTACGTAAAAATTTACGTAAAGAAGGTGTTGAATTGCACGTTTTAAAGAACACATTGGTTGCCCGGGCTCTTGGTTCGCTGGGATATCAAAATCTTGAGCAACAATTAGCCGGACCAAACGCGTATGTTTTCTCAAAGAAAGATGCAGCGAGTGGACCAAAAGTTCTTGCTAAATTTGCAAAGAGCAACGAAAAGTTGATCATCAAAGGTGGCGTCGTCGAAGGCAAAGTTGTCGACGAAAAAGAATTACGTGTTGTGGCAACATTGCCAAACAAAGAAGGTATGATTTCGATGTTACTTGGTTGCTTAACTGCACCAGTGAGTGGTTTTGCTAGAACGCTAAAAGCTGTCGCTGACCATCAAGAAAAAAATTAATTTAGGAGGAATAAAATTATGGCAAAATTAACCAATGCTGAAATTATTGCAAGTCTAAAAGAAATGACAGTTCTAGAATTAAATGAACTTGTCAAAGCTGTTGAAAAAGAATTCGGTGTTACAGCCGCTGCTCCAACCGCCGCCGCTGCTGCTCCAGTCGCTGAAGAAGTTGTCGCAAAAGGACCATCTGTTGTTACCATTAAAGTTACCAACGTTGGCCAAAACAAAGTTGCTGTCATTAAGGCAGTTCAAGCCATCACTGGCTTAGGCTTAATCGATGCAAAGAAATTAGTCGATGCTACTCCAGCAACTATCAAAGAAAAAGTTGCGATTGCAGAAGCTGACGAAATCAAAAAGAAGCTCGTTGATGCCGGCGCTGAAGTCGAAGTTAAATAGTTTCCAGACGAAAATAGCTGTAAACCTGCTTGGTAATTAAGCAGGTTTTTGCTTTCTTATTTGGAGGAGAACATGGGCCATTATTTTACCGATGATCCGAACCTGAAGTCAAATGTGCGCTTGTTAAAACTTGCGATTTTAAAACGCGAATTCTCCTTTTATACCGACGATGGCATCTTTTCAAAAGATGAACTCGATGAAGGAACAGATACATTAATAGGTGTCGTTGCGAAAGAACCAATTCAAGGCCATTGTCTTGATTTTGGCTGCGCTAACGGGATTGTGGGGATTGTGGTGAAAACACTATTTCCAATGACCACATTCGATTTAGTCGATGTGAATCACCGCGCACTTGATTTAGCAAAGAAAAACGTTGCCCTTCATCAATTGCAAGGTATGGATGTTTTTTATAGCGATATCTTTCAAAACAACACTCATCTCTACGATTGTATTTTTCTAAATCCGCCTATTAGAGCGGGGAAAGAAGTGATTTATGCAATGTATGAGGGTGCCTATCACCACTTGAATCAAGGTGGGAAACTTTATGTTGTCATTAAAAAGAGTCATGGAGCTCCGAGTTCAAAAGATAAGTTAATGCAATTGTTTGGTAACTGTGATATTATGGAAAGAAATAGGGGATTTTATGTATTAAAATCTACCAAAAATCAGGAGTGAAATAATCATGGCAATTAAAGAACCAAAAACCGTGAATCGTCGCGGTGAAAAATTAAAGAAGACGGTCGGAGATCGTTCGTATTCGGTCGCCAAGGCCATTATTTTCGGGGGAGTCTGTTTTATTGTCTTTGCCGTGCTGTGCTTTATCAGTAAACAATGGGTAGCAGGTATTACCTTTCTTGTAGCGACAGTAGCTGGGTATTATCCTTATAAATACTTATATCGTTATCCTGCGACTGCCGTTACCTTTCAAGAAGATGGATTATTAGTGTATGATATCGATGATAAAACTACATTTGTTCCTTTTACCAAACTTTATCGTGTGACCCTGTTTAATCCAGATGCGCGCGCAAACTTATTTTTTTCCTCCCGTCGTAGTGTCTTCATTACGTTAAAACAAGAAGAAGGTGAAGAGGAAGCACAAGTCGTTCGGATCTTCTTTCCTTATGAAGCAGAAACTCTTTACTACAAAATTCTGAAAGCAAAATTAGATTTTGATGGTATTCCTGCTGAAAAGTAGTATTTTTAGAGTTTACGCTTGATTTTCCGTAAAAGAAGAGTATAATATTAAAATGCCTTACTGTGTGCTTTTGGCGTTTTTTTCGCATTTAAAAGCCGTGTAAAGAAAGGATAATAGGGGTGAATGATAGTGGCCAAAAATCTATTAAATCAGCCTAACGGACAACTTGAACGCAAAAGTTTTGCGAAAGTTAGTGGTTCGTTAAAATTACCAGACTTAGTCGAAATTCAAACTTCCTCGTTTCAAAAATTCGTAGAAGGTGGAATTGAAGAAGTATTCAAGGATGTTTATCCGATTGTTAGCCCAAGCGATAGTCTAGAGTTGCGTTTTGCATCCTATCGTTTTGATGAACCAAAATACAAAGTTGAACAATGTAAAGACCGCGATATGACATATGCTCGTCCATTGAAGGTATCTTTAAGCTTGATCAACAAAGAAACTGGGGAAATCAAAGATTCTGAAGTTTTCATGGGGGATTTTCCATGGATGACGCAAAGCGGAACCTTTATTATCAATGGGGCCGAAAGAGTTATTGTTTCGCAACTGGTACGTTCTCCAGGTGCTTACTTTAAAAAGGAAAGAGATAAGAGTGGTAAATTCATTTATGGTGGCGATATTATCCCATCGCGTGGAACCTGGCTTGAATTTGAAACCGATGCAAAAGATATTATCTATGTTCGTGTTGACCGCACAAGAAAGGTTTTAGCAACCGTTCTTTTAAAAGCATTAGGGATTACAACAAAAGATCAAATTATTCAACTCTTTGGTGAAAACAAACACTTAATGGCGACACTTGAAAAAGATAACAGTATGAATGAAATGTTGCCAAAAAAAGAAGTCATCAAAGAAGCGATGATGGAAATATACAACAAATTAAGACCTGGCGAACCAGCGACGGAAGAAGGAGCACGGATGCTTCTTGTTCAAAAGTTTTTTGATCCTAAACGCTATGACCTCGCTCGGGCTGGCCGTTTTAAGTTTGGCAAAAAACTAGGCCTCTATAATCGCTTAATTAACCGCTTTTTAGCGGAAAACCTCTATGACGCCAATGGTGAACTTATCTATGAAAAGGATACCTTCATTGACCGTGAAAAATTAGAACATTTACAAAGCTTGCAAGTGTTTGAAAAAGGGGCTCATCTATTTGCCCTAGATTATAACCAACAACTCGATGATTCGGGTATGATTCAAATGGTTAAAGTCTATACAAACGATAAAAAAGATGTGGTCACCAATGTTATTGGTACTGACTTACGTATTAATAAAAAATATGTAACTGTTCCAGATATTGTTGCCACTTTCTCCTATTTGATGAATCTGATTGAAGGCTTTGGATCTGTCGACGATATCGACCACTTAGGCAATCGTCGTATTCGGACCATCGGTGAATTATTACAAAACCAATTCCGGATTGGATTATCTAGAATGGAACGCAGTGTTAAAGAAAGAATGACGATTTCAGAAAGTGAAAATGTCACCGCACAAAACTTGACGAATATTCGCCCATTGACCGCTGCCATTAAAGAATTCTTCTCCTCGAGCCAACTTTCACAATTCATGGACCAAACCAATCCATTAGCGGAATTGACCAATAAACGTCGTCTATCCGCACTTGGACCTGGTGGTCTATCCAGAGAAAGAGCGGGGATGGAAGTCCGCGACGTTCACTACTCGCACTATGGTCGTATCTGTCCAATTGAAACACCTGAAGGACCAAACATTGGTCTGATTAATAACTTAGCGACCCATGCTCGGATTAATGAATATGGATTTATTGAAACCCCTTATCGGAAGGTAAATAAGAAAACATTAACGGTCTTGGAAGATGCTGATTACTTATCGGCCGAAGAAGAAAGTAAATTCGTTGTTGCCCAAGCCAATATTCATCTAAATAGTGACCATGTCATTCAAGACGAACAAGTCGTTGCTCGTTTCAATGGGGAAAACGTCTTAGTTCGTAAAGAAGAAGTGGACTACGTTGACGTTTCACCAAAACAAATTGTCTCGGTGGCAACGGCCTGTATTCCATTCTTGGAAAACGACGATGCGCAAAGAGCTTTGATGGGTGCCAACATGCAACGGCAAGCAATTCCATTATTAAAACCTAGCTCCCCATACGTAGGAACTGGGCTTGAACGTATCATTGCGCGGGACTCTGGTTCGGCTGTCGTCTGCAAAGAAGATGGTGTTGTTACCTATGTCGACTCTCGTCGGATTGAAGTTTCTTCACCAGACGGTAAAACCAATCTCTATACCCTGCAAAAATTTGCTCGTTCCAATCAAGGAACTTCGATCAATCACCATCCAATTGTTCAACACGGACAAAAGGTGGAAAGAAATCAAGTTATCGCCGATGGTCCAGCGATGGAAAAAGGCGAACTTGCTCTTGGTCAAAATGTGACGATTGCTTTCATGACCTGGAAAGGGTTTAACTATGAAGACGCAATTATCATGTCGGAAAGATTAGTAAAAGAGGACGTTTACACCTCGATTCATATTGAAGAATACGATATTGAATGTCGGGATACAAAACTAGGACCAGAAGAAATTACGCGCGATATACCAAACGTTTCAGAAGAAGCAAAAAACCGTTTGGATAGCCGTGGAATTGTTATTCCTGGTGCTGAAGTTAAAGAAGGCGATATCTTGGTTGGTAAAATTACACCAAAAGGCCAAGGTGAACCTTCACCAGAAGAAAAATTATTGATGGCAATCTTTGGGGAAAAGACCAAAGAAGGCAAAGATAATTCCCTTCGGGTTCCACATGGTGGCGCTGGTACGATTCTTGATGTCAAAATCTTCTCCCGTGAAAAGGGCGATGAATTAGCACCTGGCGTTAAGGAAGTTGTTCGGGTCTACATTGCTCAAAAACGGAAAATATCCGAAGGGGATAAGATGGCGGGCCGTCATGGTAATAAAGGGGTTATTTCCCGGATTTTACCAGTGGAAGATATGCCATTCTTGCCGGATGGTACTCCAATCGATATTATGTTGAATCCACTCGGTGTTCCTTCGCGGATGAATATTGGGCAAGTGCTTGAAATTCACCTTGGAATGGCCGCTAAAAAATTAGGTGTCAAAATTGCAACGCCAGTTTTCGATGGTGTTTCCAACCAAGAATTATTGGACTTAATGCAACAAGCTAATATGGATAAAGACGGTAAAACCATTCTCTTTGATGGTCGTACCGGTGAACCATTCGATGAAAAGATCTCAGTTGGTGTCATGTATATGATTAAGTTGGCGCACATGGTCGACGATAAATTACATGCTCGGGCGATTGGACCTTATTCGTTAGTAACTCAACAACCACTTGGTGGTAAAGCTCAAAACGGGGGACAAAGATTCGGTGAAATGGAAGTTTGGGCCCTGGAAGCTTATGGTGCTGCCTATACTCTTCAAGAAATCTTAACCGTCAAGTCCGATGATATGGTCGGACGGGCGAAGACCTATGAAGCGATTATTAAAGGTAACAAGGTTCCACAACCTGGTATTCCTGAATCATTCCGTGTCTTACAAAAAGAATTACAAGCACTCGCCATCGATGTTCGTTTACTCGATAGCGATAATAACGAAATTGATATGAAAGCTGCCGCCAAAGAAAACGAACGGGAAGAACGCAAAATTACGGAATCGATCCGCAATATTACAAGTGATGTCCGTTACGAAGATGAAGCTAGCAGCAATAAGCAAGAAGAATAGGAGGGCGGGCAGTATATGTTTGATGTAAATCGTTTTTCATCGATACAAGTCGGATTAGCCTCACCTGAAAAAATTCGTGAATGGTCGTATGGCGAAGTTACCAAGCCAGAAACCATCAACTATCGTTCACAAAAACCAGAAAAAGATGGTCTCTTTTGTGAAAAGATTTTTGGTCCAAGTAAGGATTATGAATGTTATTGTGGTAAATATAAGAAAATTCGTTTTTCAGGCATCGTCTGTGAAAAATGTGGCGTTGAAGTCACTAC
>CAYOYG010000007.1:12123-15011 GCA_964408135.1 uncultured Eubacteriales bacterium
TTTGATTTTTATACCAATTCCAATTTTATTGCCAAGTATACTGGTGCTGAATTTGGTATTGGCGCAGAAGCAGTCCAAAAGTTATTGCGCGAAGTTGATTTGGAACATGAATTTCAAAAAGTACAAGAAGAATTAAAAAATACCCAAAATCAAAAATGCCAAAAACGGCAAAAACTTTTAAAACGGTTAGAAGTTCTTGAATCCTTCCGTCAATCAAGAAACGAACCACAATGGATGATTCTTGATGTTTTACCAGTCATCCCACCAGAATTAAGACCGATGCTTCCTCTCGATGGTGGACGTTTTGCCACCAGCGATTTAAACGATCTCTATCGTCGGGTTATTACCCGTAATATTCGTTTAAAGAAGCTACTTGAAATTCGGGCCCCTTCGGTCATCTTAATGAACGAAAAGCGGATGTTACAAGAAGCAGTAGATGCTCTGATTGATAATGGTCGCCGGGCTAAACCGGTCAGTGGTGCGGCTGGACGGACTTTAAAATCACTCTCCCATACATTAAAAGGTAAACAAGGTCGCTTTAGACAAAACCTTTTAGGAAAACGGGTTGACTACTCAGGTCGTTCGGTTATCGCCGTTGGACCAAACCTCAAAATGCATCAATGTGGGATTCCACGTGAAATGGCGGTTCAATTATTTAAGCCATTTATCGCCTCCAAAATGATTAAATCCGGTATTGTATCAGGGCATAAAGCGGCCGATAGAATGATCGAAAGACAAGATGAAAGAGTCTGGTCCATCGTTGAAGAATTGGTCCATGAAAGACCAGTTTTACTCAACCGTGCACCAACGCTTCACCGTCTTGGTATTCAAGCCTTTGAACCAGTGCTTGTCGAAGGAAGAGCCATCCGTCTCCATCCACTTGTTACACCAGCGTTTAACGCGGACTTTGATGGTGACCAAATGGCCGTCCACGTACCTTTATCCAAAGAAGCTGTCTTTGAAGCCCGGAGCTTAATGCTTGGCTCCAAGAATATTCTTGGACCAAAGGATGGTAAACCAATCGTTACACCATCACAAGACATGGTTCTTGGTAACTATTATCTATCCTTAGAAGAAGATGAAAAATCCTTCCTTGATAAAGCCGTGAAAGCCGAAGCGGCTGGTAATATTGAAAAAGCCGAAAGGTACCGGGCCTATGCAGAAGCAGAAGGCAAAGTATTCTCCAGTCCTGAAGATGTCATACTTGCTTATCAAAATAAACAAGTTCACATTCATAATCGGATTGCGATTAAAGCCAAAAGCTTGCACAATACAACCTTCACTGACGAACAAAATAAATCCTATTTTGTCACTACAGTCGGTAAAATTATTTTCAATCGCATTTTTCCAGAAGGTTTCCCATTCTTGAATAGTTCAAGCAGTGAAAACTTCGTAAAAACACCAGATAAATACTTTGTAAAACCAGGGGTTGATGTCAAGGCTTATATTAAGAGTCAACCATTAAACGCTCCTTTTAAAAAGAAAGATTTAGGTAAGATTATTAACGAAATCTTCTCTAAATATCATGAAAAAGAAGCATCCCTTGTTCCAGTCATGCTCGATAAGATGAAAGACCAAGGCTTTGAATACGCTACTTTAGCCGGGATTACCGTTTCCATCGATGATATTCCAGTCGTTGGTAACAAAAAAACTATCTTTGACCAAGCGGAAGGTAAAGTACAACAATACCGTCATCTCTATGAAAAAGGTTTATTAACCGATGAAGAAAGAAAGAAACGCGTTATTGCCATCTGGGATGATGCCAAGAACACGATTCAAAAGACGCTCAATGAACAACTAGATAAAGACCCAAGCAATCCAATTTACATGATGGCTGACTCAGGAGCTAGAGGTAATGCCTCTCACTTCTTACAACTATCTGGGATGCGCGGCTTGATGTCCGACCCAACCGGAGGCACGATTGAATTACCAATTAAATCTTCCTTCCGTGAAGGTCTCACCGTTTCGGAATTCTTTATTTCGACACACGGTGCCCGTAAAGGGGGAGCCGATACAGCGTTAAAAACAGCTGAATCTGGTTATTTAACTCGTCGGCTTGTTGACGTTGCTCAAGATGTTATCGTTCGCGAAGAAGACTGTGGAACCGATCACGGAACCAAAGTCAGTGCGATTGTCGAAACGGCGGATAATTCCGTCATTGAAAACTTCTATGATCGTCTGGTTGGCCGCTATCCACTCAATGATATTGTTGATCCAAGAACCGATGAAGTGATTGTATCGAGCGAATCGATGATTGATGAAGCGCATGCTAAGAAAATTATCGAAAGTGGAATCAAAGAAATTGAAATTCGTACCTTATTTGGATGTCAAACTGTTGGCGGCGTCTGCAAAAAATGCTATGGCCGCAACTTAGCAACTGGACTTCAAGTAGAAGCCGGAGAATCCGTTGGTATTATGGCCGCTCAATCCATTGGTGAACCAGGGACTCAATTAACGATGAGAACCTTCCATACTGGTGGTGTTGCTGGTGGTAGTGATATTACACAAGGGTTACCTCGGGTCCAAGAACTATTTGAAGCACGCAACCCGAAAGGGGAAGCAGTTATCAGTGAAATCTCTGGTACGATTGTCGATATCAAAGAAGATAAAGAATCTGGTCGTTTCGAAATCTTTGTCGAAAACGAACTAGAAAGTAAATCGTATATGACACCATTTAACGCGCGCTTAAGAGTCAAAAAAGGTGAAAAAATTGTCAATGGTCAAAAGATTACAGAAGGCGCTATTAATCCAAAACATTTATTGGAAGTCACCGATATTCAAACCGTCCAAAACTATATTCTAAAAGAAGTACAAAAAGTTTATCGCCCACGTCAAGGGATTGAAATTGCCGATAAACACATTGAAGTAATGGTCCGGCAAATGTTCCG
>CAYOYG010000008.1:0-1494 GCA_964408135.1 uncultured Eubacteriales bacterium
GACTGCCGTCAACTCAAGCATAATGCTTAGAGTGGTGCGTTTTCCCCGTTGAAATGGTGCAGGACTCATACGAAATTGCATAGATTTCCTCCTTTATACATTTTTAATAAATGGACTACTCAAATATTTTATAACTTAGGGTTATAATTTTCAACCTTTTTTATGTAATAAAAGGATGAATTCGCGTAAAGTTTTCGCTGCTACTGCTGTGGAAACACCACTATGGTCGTAATGGGGTGATAATTCGACTAAATCCGCCCCAACTATGTGCTTTAATTCACTAAAAAATCCAATGGCATTTAAGAGTTCTTTGTAAGAAATTCCCCCTGGTTCAGGGGTTCCTGTTCCCGCAAAAATGGATGGATCAAGTACATCAAGATCAATGGTAATATAGACTGGTTTATCTTGTAGTTTCCAAACTACATCTTCTAAACCGACAATATCAAATTTCCGTAGGTAAGTATTCCCTGCATTGGCCCATTGAAATTCACTGCGATCTCCTGAACGAATGCCAAATTGGAAAATCCGATTTTTACCTACGATATCGAAGCATCTTCTTAATACGGTTGCGTGGGATAGTTTTCGTCCAAAAAACTCATCACGCAAATCGGTATGAGCATCCAGATGAATGATGTGTAAATCAGGATATTTTTTTATGAGTGATCGAATAACTGGTAAAGTAACAAGATGTTCTCCCCCAATCATCATTGGCTTCTTATCATCGCCAATAATGTCATCAACTGTTTTTTCAATGACATCTAGCGCTCCTTCAACGTCGCCGATTGGAAGATTTAAATCCCCAATATCACAAGTTTTATAATCTTTTAAATCCATATCCAAATATGGTGAATACCACTCAACACCAAAGGAATCGACACGGATGGCATTACCAGCAAAACGAGTTCCTGGACGGAAGGAAGTCGTTGCATCCATTGGTGAGGAAAAAATCACGACATCACTTTCTCCATATTCTTTGTCACAACTTTGAAACGACAAATCAACTTTTTTATATTTATTGGTCTTCTTCAGCATCGTAAGCACCCCTTTTTTCCCATCTTTCTTGGTCGATAACACTTATGTGTTTACTATCGATTTCACTGATAATCTTTGAGTCTAGTCTAGCATATAATTGAATCATTTGCACGAATTCTTTTGTGACCAACTCACCCGGAATAACAAGTGGAATCCCTGGTGGATAAATCATGATAGTTTCACGCGCAATTTGGCCAACACTCTCTGTAATTTTTATATCTTTTCGTGCTGCATGGTAAGCAACACGAGGACGGACAATCATTGGTGGATAACAATACACGAATTTTTTTACTTTATATACCGGTTTTATACCATAATGTTCTTGTGATATATCCGCTAGTGCTGCTACTAAACGATCGATATGTTCTTTGGTTGAGCCAATACCAACGACAGCTAGTATTACATAAGTTTCAGCCAATTCGATTTGAATCTTGTATTTATCTTTTAATAAAGCATAGACTT
>CAYOYG010000008.1:1594-14700 GCA_964408135.1 uncultured Eubacteriales bacterium
GTTTCAGCCAATTCGATTTGAATCTTGTATTTATCTTTTAATAAAGCATAGACTTCAAACCCCGAAAGACCTAAACCATTGACTTTAATAATAAGTTTCGTTAAATCATAACCATGATTTGAACTATTGATCATATCTTTGCCATTAATTGCTCGTAATCCTTTGATTTTATTGATACGTGCTCGTGCATCTTCGGCCAGGATAATCGCATCATTAATCAATCGACGACCATTAAAAAATAATTCCTTACGTGCCACATCAAGACTAGCTAGCAAAAGAGCACTTGGACTGGTTGTTTGAAGCATACTCAAAACAGCCTCTACCCGTTGAATTGGCACACGCCGATTATTTTTCAATAACAAAGCCGAACTTTGAGTTAAAGAACCACCGGTTTTATGTAATGAAACAGCTGAAATATCGGCTCCGGCACTCATCGCACTTCTTGGCATCTTCCGTGAAAATTGAAAATGACTCCCGTGTGCTTCATCCACTAAAACTGCCATGTCATTTTCATGGGCAATTTTAACAATTTTTACTAAGTCACTTGTCACCCCAAAATAAGTTGGATTGATAATGAAAATAGCGCGTGCATCGGGATTTTCTTTGATTGTTTTGCGGATGGATTCGACACTAATTCCATTTGCTATACCCAGTTCATCATTAATATTTGGCTCAATAAAAACGGGAATAGCACCAGAAATAATTAAAGCACTTATCGCCGATTTATGAACATTGCGCGGCATAATGATTTTTTCTTGTGATTTGACAGCCGCCATAATCATCGTTAAAATACCAACGGTGGTTCCGTTGACTAAGAAATATGCTCGATCCGCACAAAAAGCTTCTGCCATCAACGATTGAGCTTTTTTCACCACACCGTGTGGATGACTTAAATTGTCGAGTCCCCGTGGTTGATTAACATCAAATTTTAAAATATTGGCTCCAATCAAGTCTTTAAATTCTGTATCGAGTGATCCCATCTTATGTCCAGGAACATCGAATGGAATATTATTATCTTCTACATAGTTTTTTAGCGCCGTAAAATACGGTGTTTCTTGTTGTTCAGTCTTCCCCATTGCTTTATAACTCCCCATTTTTCATCACTATATCATACTGGATTAAAGATTAAAATATTTTTTCAACATTTCGACTTTATCTAATTTTTCCCATGGCAATTCAAATTGTTCACGACCAAAATGGCCATAGGTTGCTGTTTGTGCAAAAATTGGTTCACGCAAACGTAATGACTGGATAATTCCTTGCGGTGTCAAAATAAACAAGCGATTGATGGCTTGTAGCAATTGCTCATCGCTGAAATGACTGGTGTTAAAAGTATCAATTGCTATGGATATTGGTTCAGCAATCCCTATAGCATAGGAAATTTGAATTTCGCATTTTTTCGCCAGTTTTGCGGCAACGATATTTTTAGCAATATAGCGAGCAGCATACGCAGCGGAACGATCAACTTTGGTTGCATCCTTACCAGAAAAAGCGCCACCACCATGACGAGCAGCTCCACCATAGGTATCTACAATGATCTTTCGCCCCGTCAACCCCGTATCTCCTTCTGGTCCACCAATGACAAAACGACCGGTCGGATTAATTAAAACGCGGTAATTGTTATTGTCATAGCCATATTTTTGCAAGACATGCTTGATAATGTGTTCACGAATAAATTCTTTAAATTGATTGTCATCTGCCTCTGGATCGTGTTGAATCGATAATAGAACTGTATGAACCTTTAGGTGATTCGGATTGGTATAATCAATCGTAACTTGACTCTTCATATCAGGTCGTGCCCATTTAAACTCGCCTTTTAAACGTAATTGGTCTGCAAATTCAACTAAACGATGAGCCAAAAAAATAGCCAATGGCATATAGACACTTGTTTCATCGCACGCATAACCAAACATTAACCCTTGGTCACCAGCTCCACCTGTATCAACGCCTTGAGCAATATCACGGGATTGCTTTTTAATTAATACTTGAACTTGGCAAGTATCGGCTGAAATGCCATATTCCTTTTTCGTGTACCCAATTTTCCGTAAAGTTTGGCGCGCAATTGCTTCATAATCAACAACAGCATTGGTGGTAACTTCACCACCAACAATCACTAAATCGGTTGTTGTATAACATTCACAAGCCACCCGCGAATAGGGGTCTTGTTTTAGACAAGCATCGAGGACAGCATCCGATATTTGGTCACATATTTTGTCAGGATGACCAGGACCGACGGACTCTGAAGTAAACAATTTCAAATATTTTTCCATATTTTTCTCCTTTGAAACAAAAAACCTCTCCCGAAGGAGAAGTCGTGTTGAACTTTTTTCTCCCTCTTATCGCTCAAGCTATGCTTGCTGGGGTTTTGGCACCTTCTTTATGTAAAGGGTTGCCACCACATCATCAATTCCCTCAATCTCCGTGGTTCTTAATAAGAGTATTATTTGTTTGCAGAATGAATTATATAGTATCACCGAATGAATGTCAAACAATATTCTTGCCCTTTAATAAAATAAAAAAGGGTTCCAGAAGTGAAGTGAACCCTCATTTAATTTATTTTTTCGGCGCAGCTTTGGCCGCAGCGACCCGTAATTGTAATTTGGCTTTGCGCATGTATTCGGTGACTTCAATCCGTGAAGGACAAACATAAGAACACATACCACATTCCACACATTTATCGGCTTTTAGAGCCCGGATACGATCTAAATCTTTAGCAATAACTGCATCTTTAATTTCGACAGGTTGTAAGCGAGCAGGACAATTTAAAGTACATTCACCACAACGTAGACATGGATCTTCAACATAGGTTTCATGTTTTAATACCGTCAATCCACCCATTTGTTTTTCAATGACAAATTTATCGTTCATTTGTCCTTTTGAAGTCATTGGTCCACCTGTCAATAAGACAACATTTTCTTCAGTATATCCGCCAAGGAACTCAACAATCTTTTCAACAGGAGTTCCTACAGGAACAACAACATTAGCCGAATTCTTAATACCCGCTCCAGAGACAGTGACTAACCGTTCTGTGATTGGTTTTCCTTCTAATAAGGCTTCAGCAACAGCAATCGTGGTTTGAGAGTTATTGACGATGACACCAATTTCACTTGGTAGTAAATTATATTCTTTTTTGATAACAGCACGAACCAAAGTTCTTTCCCATCCGATTGGATAGACATCATCCACTAACTTTAATTCAACACCTGGATTATTTTTAATGGCTTCTTCAAGTTTTGCTTTTAGTTCAGGTTTTCCTTTTTTAATAGCGAGATAGGCCACTTTGGCGCCACAAGCTCTCATCAAGAGGTTGATACCTTTAAATAACTTATCCGTCGCTTGAATCATGCGTTCGTAGTCGGTGGTTAAGTATGGTTCACATTCGCAACCATTAATCAAAAGAGTTTCAATATTTTTGCATCCTTCATATTTGACATAAGTTGGAAATCCAGCGCCACCAAGACCGACAATACCTGCTTGTTTAATGGCAGCAATAATTTGATCTTTTTCAAGTTTTTCATAATCATAGATTGGTAAATCGCTAGCGAATGAATTTTGAAAATCATTTTCAATAACGATGTAAGGAATCGGACGACCAACTAAAGCATTATAACGCGTTTCTTGAGCAATTATTTTTCCTGAAACTGGAGCAAAGACTGGAACAAAAAATCCTTGGCAAAGTCCAATTTTTTGCCCCCGTTTAACTTGATCCCCTTCTTTGACAGTAAAATCGATTGGCCGACCATTTCCTTGTAAGGTAGGTACGTAAATTTTTTCAAATACCTTTTTGTCGTTTACAAGAACGATTTCTTTATGTAAAGTATAGCTTTTATTGCCATCAATATGACGGCTTCCCTTTGAAACAAGTAATCCCATTTGCTACTTCTCCTTTAATTATTGTTTGTAAGCCAAATTTCAAACATTTTTTGTTTAATCTTACACTCAATTATGATAATCTATTTTACACGAAAAAGCAATAATTCTTTCTTTCAAAATCCGACATTTTAATGATTAAAAAGCATATTTTTTAACAAGACTACATTTTATCTTCTTTCTGATTTTAATACAATTAGTGGAATTACCATCTCTTGAGCAGTCATCCCAGCGTGCGTTGCCCGAAATGGACGATGCTTTTGCTTCGTAGATGAATAGAAAAAAGCATAAGAATCAACGGCAATCGCGACATAATCGCCGATAAAGTCATCAAAACGAGAATGTTTTGGCCCTGGACCAAATAGTTTCAAATAATCCACTTCATCGCGGCGTAGTAATTTAAAATGCCGACCATAACGATGATTAAAAACAACAGGAAACATCAAACGATGTTCTTTCTTAACAAAAAATGTCGTGCATCGCGCCTCAATCGATGGTGGTAAAGCGAGCATCGATTGAATCGTTTTATCCTCATATAAATTGATATTTTTAATATTGATATGACCATGATCGGCTACAATTAGCACCAATGTGTCATCATCAAGCTCTTTGGTTAATTTTTCAAGTCGTTCTTCCATCTCACTAATTAATATTTTAACAGCGCGACTTCCCACACCTTTTTGATGTAATGTTGCATCAGGTTCATCCCAATAAGCATACATAAATTTTTGTTCACTACCCCGACAAAAATTGGCTACACGCGAACAAAAAACATCAAAATTAATTGCACCATCCTCGGCCCAGTATGGATGAATAGATTTAGTTTTAATACCCTTTTCTTGGAGCATATCCAGTATACTTTTATAAGGTAGGGCTTCTTTTGCTACCGCATAAGGTGGCACATAATCTTCATGATAGTATCCACAATTTTTAAATAGAATTATATCTTCATCAATTTCTTTAAAATATTGATGCCATCCCAGCCAACCATGTTGAACCGGCGGTTTGGTCGAAAGGATACTATTGATAGCCGCTGTGGTCGTCGGTGGAAAAACCGAAAGAAAATCACCGGCTTTATGCTGGAGAAGAAAGGATTTTTTTGCTTTTAAACTCGCATCCAGAACAAAACTACCCAAGCCATCAAGCACCATTAAAACAATGTTGGTGTAGTTCCCTTGTAGAAAGTGATCGCTTAATGGCAAAGTTGACACATCGGTCTCAAGACCATAATATCGTTGAATCGACGCCATCAAATTGATCAATGAATTGCTGTAATCTGGAAATATTACTGTACTCACTTTTCAACTCTTTCTGATTGATAAGCCTTCAATCTTTGTATTTTTGTCGACAAATTGCTTTATTCTTTTTTAATCGTTCAATCGAGCGAATGACATTTCGACTATAATATAAATGTTTGATTGTTCGAACAACAGCATCCCGTTTTTTCGCATTAATGACAAGACCACATACAGCCTTAACATCGTCGTTGGAATCACACAAACAAACCGCATAATCGGCCTTGTTTAGAAGTGGAATATCAAAATTATTATTGCCGATAGCAACAACATACTTCGTATTAATTCGCGATTTTAAAGCATCTAGTGCTTGTAGTTTTGTAGCTTTCCCACTACGAATCTTTAAATTATAATAATCGCCTTCTAATTCTGAGAACTTGTAGACAACTATATCCAAGTCATTAACTAGACCACCTGTTACTAACTCATAGGCAATTCTTTCAATTATTTCTTTTGTATTTACTAAAACATAGAACACAACCGATTCATCTTGAGGAGCTAAACCTCGAGCGTAATTCTTAAAATAGGAGTTTTTGCGATTCTCATAGAATCTTCTTTCCCCATCATTACTTAATCCTTTGTAATATATAGTTAAAGTATCATCCATAATAACGTGGGCAAAATAATTGAGTTGATCACGATCAAATATTTCTTCGATTTTTACTCTTGTTTTTGGATCAATGGCTGTAATACTATCGTAATGAGCTTTATTGATATCATAAATCGCCGCACCATTCATAACAATTTGTGGTAGTTTAAATTCAACACCCGAAAAAATATTGGTTAAAGAAGCTGGACTGCGAATCGTGGATATAACCACATTACAATCATCACGAATCAATTCGTTTAAAGAGAATTTTGCATAAGGGGAGATAGGACGAGTTTCATTGGTGATAACATTATCAACACCTACAACAAATAATATATCTTTATTGCGATGCCGCTTTAGTGAAATAAAATTAATTAATAAAGCGATTAAAACGCCGACAATCGTTGAAAGGGTTCTATTCAAGGCAAATAATGTTGGAGCAAGTGTTGTCCGATTACCGACAGTAACACTTAAATAGGTTAAGCAAGAGACAAACGTGGCATCGGTTTGTTTTGTTATGACTGTAAAATAGATGAGTGCAATTAGGAAAATCGCAACTAAGAAATATTTAATTGAAAGTCCAACAATGGGATTGGTAATACCCGTCGCAGGTAAGACAACCAGTTCAAAAAATAAAACAACTAAAACGGCAACGACACTGCCTATGACAGAGCCGATACTGCGAATTCGAGCTAACTTAAAACTATTATTGCGGTTATTACTAATCGAATAAACCGTCGCAAGCCCAGCAAAAAACGGGCTATACATTTCAAACTCAATTTGTGGCCACAAACTTAACAAAACGATATCGATAATTAGACAAACAGAAACGGCGATTGCTGATTTAATGATTCTTAAACCTATCTTAGGCATAAAGACATCCCCTTCTAAAAAGTAAGAACGCACTTACTGCCGTGATTATATTACAAAAAACCTTGCGACACAATTCTTTTCCAAACGAAAGTTGCAAGTTTTTATTATTTTCGCAAAAGTATCTTTAGTATAATGCGGTAAAATTATTGCTTTTTTATCCTCTTTTTTTGTTGACACTCATCACAATAGCCAAAAATAGTTAATTGGTGATGTGTACTATAAAAACCTTGCTCTTTGGCTAATTCTTGCTCATAGGATGCTAGTGGACAACCAGCGATGTAGAGTGTTTTATTGCATCCGATACATACGAGATGATGACCATGTTCAAGTGGCTTCAGTTCATATAAAACGGAAGTTTTATCTGGATGGGAAAATTGTATTACCAATTGTTTTTCCATAAAAACTTCGAGAATACGGTAGACTGTCGATAAGGAAAGATCATAGCCTTCTTGTTTCATGGTTTGATATATCGCTTCAGCAGATAAGGGAGAAGATGAATTTTGTAATACATGATAAAGAACATCACGATGCTCCGTGTTTTTTAAACCAAGACTGGCAAATAGTGGCTTATGACACGTCTTCATGATGAATTCCTCCTTTATTTCGTTTCCATATTTGACGAATGGTAACGATAATAGCATAGATTAATCCATAAAAAACAACAATCGTCGAACCTGTTGGAATAGAAATAACAAAAGAAATCAATAAACCAAAAAAGATACTAATCAAAGAGATGAAAGATGATAGTAAAATGGTTGATTTAAATCCACGAGTAAATTGCAGAGCTATCAATGTTGGAAAGATAATCATACTGGAAATTAGTAAAGTTCCGACCGCTTTAATCGCCGTTACAATAACTAAGGCGGTCAAGATACCCAATAGATACTTCTTTTTTTTCGTTGCCATATGACTCGCAGTTGCGAATTCCTCATCAAAAGTAATCGCAAAAAAATCTTGATAAAATACGATAACCATCAATAATACAATGAAAGTAACGATCAAGGTTATCCCTACTTCTTGTTTTGTTATCAATAAAATATTGCCGAACAGATAGTTATCAATATTACCTCCTCCAACACCAAATACATTAATTAAGATAGTTCCAAAGGCAATAGCAAAAGTTGATAAAATGCCAATGGCAGAATCGCTTGTAATTTTTGCCTTTTCATTAATACGCATTATGATAATTGCTACAAAAGATACAATGGGAATGGTTAAGTAAAGAGGAGTTGTATCCAAGACGAGACCAAGAGCAATTGCTCCAAAACTAACGTGCGCCAATCCATCACCAATCAAAGAGAACTTCTTCATGACTAAAAAGGTTCCGATTGCTGAACTGCTTAAAGCAATTGCCCCACCAACCACTAAAGCCCGAAGGATAAAGCCGTATTGAAATAGTAACCATAAATCATTCATAATCATCACATCCTTTAATCAAGGTGTCTTGCGGGTTCATCCGAGACAAGAGACTACGATTACGACAATAATCAGCCAATTGACCATCAAAAATAATCGCTTTATCTAATTCAATAATTCGCGTTACATCTTGAGTAATTGCGGATAAATCGTGAGTAACCATCAAAATTGTAGTTCCCTTTTTATGCAGATCACTGAGTAATTGATTCAGTATTTTACGAATTGATTCATCCAGAGCATTTGTCGGTTCATCCAAAACTAAAACTTTGGGGTGTGAGACTAGCATGCGTGCTAACATAACCCGTTGTTGTTGGCCACCAGATAAATCACCGATTTTCGCATCTTTTATGTCATAAATCCCCATCATTTTCATGGTTTCATCAATAACAATGTAATCATTTGTGCGAATAAATCGAGGAAATCTTTTTTGAATTAGCAATCCAGTGGCAACGACTTCTTGAACCGTGGCTGGAAAGAATTTGTCTTGGAGATGTAAGCGTTGTGGTAAATACCCAATTTGGATATCTTTTTGATATTGAATCATCCCCTTTTGTGGACGAATCAATCCAAGAATTGAGCGAACTAAAGTCGTTTTACCTGATCCATTCGCTCCAATGACAACTATAAAATCGTCTTGTTTAATACTTATATTTATATTATTGAGAACAAGTTGATTTTCATAGAAGATTGTCAGATTTTTTATATCAATTATTGATGAATTCATAAAGTCCTCCTATCGTTGATATTGAAGGCCAATTTTTAAAGCTTCAATATTGGATTGTAGTAAAGAAAGGAATGTTGCTCCTTGTTGTTTTTGACTTTTTGTGATATTTTCGCAAGCGTACAAAGTCACAATCGATGCGGTCGAATACCCTTCCACGATAGTCTTAGCTATTTCTTGTCCATCAAGATGCTCTGCATAAATGACAATATTACCCATCGTTTGCATAGTTTTTACCATGGATGCTAGAGCAGCGGCGGTTGGTTCCTCTTCGCTAGAATAACCCACAAAAGGTGTCATATAATCCATACCATAGCGATTCGATACATAGCCAAACGCATAATGACCACCGTATAAAATTTGATTCGATTGAGCATATTGCATTAAATCAATAAAGCCTTGATCAATTTGCATAAGTTCGTCTATATAATCGCTCGCATTTTGTTGTAAAATAGCGGACTGATTTGGTAATAAAACTATCAGGTAGTCTAAAATGGTTTGAACCATCGAAATGGCATTGATTGGATCCAGCCAGTAGTGTGGGTCAAAGGTTTCCTCTTGGTGATGATCCTCTCCATGATGACTATCAATTAAAGTTACCGAAGCACTTAAATCAACAATGGTTACGGGTGCTTTTGGCTCGGATGAAATAAAAGCACTGACCCATGGTTCTAAAAGTGAACTAGAATAAAAAAGAATATCCGAATTCAACATGGTCAATACCTGCTTAGTAGTCGGTTCATATTCGTGAGCACCAATGCCTGGAGCTAGGATATAATGAATGTTAACATACTCGGATGCAAGATGATGAACGATATCATATTGTGGGAATAATGTAACCGTAATCGTTGGTTTATCTTCTTGGTATTTTTGCCAATAACAACTTGTCATGGATCCAAGTGTGGTAATTAGCATAAGCAAAACTACCACTTTCCTTCTCATATATATCACCTCCAGTTTACAAATTATAAATCTTAATCCTTTTAAATGCAAATCGTTCGCATTTAGGAAATGTCAAAAAAAAGTGCTGAAGGATAGCACTTAATCTGAATGATACAAATGACTAACAACATTTTTATCTTCGTACATCAAGCGGTCAACACGACGACGGAAACTTTCCACATTACGATCCGTCTCTGGATCATAAGTACTGACACCAATGGAATAGGTCAATTGATATGGTTTTTGTTTACTATTGTTGAATTTAGTGAAACAATAATTTAAGCTTTCAACCACTTTATCAATTTGCTTTTTTTCACCCGTTTCAATTACAATGAAAAATTCATCGCCACCATAACGTGCAACAAAAGTACTCGGAGTTAAGCAATCATGCACAATATCAACCGTGGTTTTTAAAGCTTCATCGCCTTGATCGTGTCCATATTCATCATTGATGCGCTTGAAATCATCAATATCAATCATAATTGCAGTGAAAGTCGCAGTTTTTGTAGCGTTCCGCGCTAATTTTTTTAGATAATCATCCAAACCTTTGCGATTATATACACCGGTTAAATAGTCAATAGTAGTCTGATGTGATAAGACAAAAATAAAGTAGAACAAGATCGAAATGACTACACCTTTTAATGAGAAATCAATGCCGTAAATCAAAGACTGTAACAGTACACCAGCTAGTGCTGGAATTGGAAAAAACAGAAAAGGAAATAACAGATTTTTGCTTAATTTCTTCCGGTGCAAAATTGGAAGTAAAAACCCGATTAATAGTAAAATAAATGTGATGATTGGTGAGATAAGATACAATGGACCGCGAGCATAGACGTTTAGTTCACTAATATCGTACAACCAACCACTAAATTGTGTACCAATTAATAAGACAAGATGTATTAGGTTAATCGCAAAAATTGAAAATATAAATTTTCGTGAAATGAATTCACGGTTGAATACTTTATTATAGACAATGGCTAACCATAATGATGGTAAAATTGGTGATAACAAAAACAACATGAAATTCCCCACTTCATTATAGACACGCCAGAGGGGGTTATCGAGGCCATCATACCGTGATATGGCGTCAAAAAATAAGAAAGCCATTGCGATGTATAAAATGGCAGTAAAAATTGCATAACTACTATTCGCACTCTTACCATAGCGAGCATAAGCTATTTCAATGATGATTAAGATAATAATGCAAAAAATATTGATAATCCAATTATAGGTTAGCATTACTATCCCCTCCCTCTATGAAATAGTAGCGAAAGCGGTAATTGTCTGAAAAATTGCTGCAATGATTTTTGATTATAGTATAATTAGGGTAGATTAGCAAGTATATTTATGCTATTTTAAAGAAATAAGTAACAATTATTAAGAAAGCGAGGTCTTTTGTGATGCTGACCAAAAAACAATGCCTAGCCCTGGCACTCCGAATTAGTATTTTCCTTATCGGAGGTGTTGGTATTTCCTATTACCTAATCGCGGCAAAGAGTAGTGATATTCTTTTCTATTTTACGATTCAATCCAATTTTCTAGTTTTTGTTTTTTACTTATTTTCCCTAAAACGGACATTTCAAACTAGGAATAATCCACAAATTGATTGGGATTATTTACCTCTTTTTCGTGGTTTTATAACACTGATGATTACCATAACTGGAGTGGTTTTTGCAGTTATTTTAGCCCCTATACTTAGTCGTATGGATCCAGCAAGTTTAGGTGATTTTATTGGTGATCGTTCCCCCATAAAACTCTTTTTTAGTGCGATGCTGCATTATTACATACCATTCGCAGTCATTGTTGATTGGGTGTTTTTTGCAAAGAAAAAACAATATCGAATTAAAGCGACGATTATTTGGTTTGTATATCCCTTCTCCTACATAATAATGGTGTATATTCGGGCGAGCATTGTTGGTCCTGTTCTCTCTCAATATATCTATCCATTTTTTAACCCAACAACCATGGGCAAATGGTTAATTCCCTTTATTCTTCTACTCTGGGTTTTCTTTACTGGTGTCTCCTTTCTCTATGTTTATCTCGATCAAAAATTGAACGAAAAAACCTCCATCTAGGAGGTTTTCAATTGTTCGATAATTCGGATTACTTTACTTCTTTGAAATGAGAAGCATCGACGCCACATACAGGACATACGAAGTCGGCAGGTAAATCGCCTTCGTGTTCATGGCCACATACTTCACATACATATTTCTTTTTTTTCATTGTTCTTTTCTCCTTTTTTTCTAGATAATTTTTTCAAAATCAGCAGCCCCATGTTTACAAATTGGGCAAATGAAGTCCGCTGGTAGAACATCGCCTTCATATACATAGTTACAAATCTTACAACGATAGCCTTTTGCTTTCGCAGGAGTCGCTGCTGGTTTTGGTTTGATGTTTGCTTGATAATAATCATAGGTAACCGATTTGGCATCTGATAGTTTTACAGCATCGACCAATTCAGCTTTATAAACCGTGTGTGTCGCAAAATCATAGGATTCAAGTACTTTGCAAGTAACGTAAGCATTACTATATTTATCTAGATAGAGCAAACCACTTGGGCAGCGTTTCACATCAGTAAAATCCTTGAATTTATCGCAAGTGGCTCCTGTTTGAAAACCAAATTGTTTAAACACACTGAACGGAACATCTTCGGTTAACATCGATACATTAAACATCCCAGTCTTTTCAATCATTGCATGCGTATAATTTCGTTTGTTGAGTGAGATGAGCAAGATAAATGGTGCGTTGCTTGTTACTTGAAGCAAGGTGTTAATGATGCAACCGTTATCTTTTTCACCATCTTTTGCTGTTAATACATATAGTCCATAACCAATTTTAAATAGTGCGGAGTTGTCCATGTTATCATACCTCTATTTCTAGCTATTATCATACGCTAAAAATAAGATAGAATCAAATAGTTATCTAGAGTGAAAATACTTCGCGGTAGAAGGCATAGCCCCCACTTAGGTTATGACATTGAAAACCGTTTTGACTTAAGATACGGCAAGCAATATACCCCCGTAACCCAACTTGACAAGTGACATAAATTTCTTTGGATTTATCTAGTTCATTCAAGCGATTGCGTAATTGATCGAGTGGAATATTGATAAAACCAGGAATATAACCTTGTGCATATTCTTCGGCGGTTCGTGTATCAAGTAAAATAATATTTTTTGCTTTTTGCAAACGTTCAACATCGTGCCAGTGGAAGACTTTCATATCGCCATTTATAATATTTTCAATCGTGAAACCAACCATATTGACAGGATCTTTAGCGGATGAATATGGTGGGGCATAACACAATTCTAATTCACTTAAATCTTTTGCGGTAAGATGATGACGGACAGCGAGTGCTAAAATATCGGTCCGTTTATCGACGCCCTCAAATCCAACTAGCTGT